>JANNKG010000300.1:0-1819 GCA_031396185.1 Burkholderiales bacterium
TGTGGTTGCCCAGGCCGATCTTCATCTTGATCGCCTTGAAGCCCTGGCTCGTATAGCCGAGCGCCTCCTCGACGGCCTCCTCGTTCAGGCGATCGAAATTCTTGAAGTAGAAACCGGTGGCGTACGCCTGCACCTTGGTGCGGAAAGCGCCGCCGATCAAGCGGTGGATCGGCTGGTTGCACGCCTTGCCGATGATGTCCCAGAGCGCGATGTCGACGCCGGAGAGCGCCGAGATCGTCATGCCCGAGAGTCCATAGTCCTTGATCTTGTTGTAGAGCATCTCCCAGATCACCTCGACGTTGAACGGGTCCTGCCCGATGAGCGCCGGCTTGTAGAGGCTCTCGATCACGCTCCTCGAGACGGCGGCGGGGCCGTAGCAATCGCCCCAGCCGACGATGCCCTCGTCGGTGACGATTTCAACCACGAGCGCGCCCTTGCTCTTGGAGTACTGGCCTCGGGCCGAGGTGAACGGCTCGTTGACGGGGACGGTGAGCTGGTGGGCGATGACGTTGGTGATTTTCAAGTAAGTCTCCGGGAATTGGATTCCCGCCTACGCGGGAACGACGTTAGTAGGCGGGGCCCTTGGCCCAGGGGGAGAAGGGAGCAGGGACGAGGATCTTGTTCTCCTGGCTGAGCAGGAGCGGCACGACCTTGGCCGAGTACGCCTTCCAGCGCGGGTCGGACAGGAGGGTCGCGCGGCGGGCCGCCCGGTCGGCCATGTCCTCGTAGGCCCAGAGGTGCACGATCTGGTTGAGGGTGCCGACCTCACTGGTGAAGTAGCCCACGAGGTGGCCGAGGATCGGACGCTGGATCGCGAGCCCTTCGCCCTCGTACATGCGCACGTACTCGAGCGACTTGCCGGGAATGGCGGTGTAGATGCGTTCCTCGACGATCATTTTCTTCTCCTCGCTCACCGGGGTGTTGCGCAATGTCCTATATAGGACTATAGTACTTCGATACCGCTGCCGTCAACCCCGCCCTGGAGGAAAACCCGAATGAAACGAGTGTTCTTCGCGCGAGTCGCCGCCGTACTGCTCGCAGCCACCCTGCCTGCGCTTGCCGCAGCGCAGGCCTTCCCCAACAAGCCGATGAAGATCATCGTGCCGTACTCCCCGGGCGGCACCACCGACCTGCTCGCGCGCCTCGTGGCACAGAAACTGAGCGAGCGCTTCGGCCAGCCCGTCATCGTCGACAACAAGCCCGGCGCCAACGGCATGATCGGCTCGGACTTCGTGGCAAAGTCGCCGCCCGACGGATACACGCTCGGCATCGCGTCTCCCGGTTCGCACGCGGCCAATGCCGCGCTCTACAAGACGATGACCTACGACATCGTGAAGGACTTCACGCCCGTGACGCTCGCGGTATCCGCGCCGATGCTGCTGGTGGTGCACCCGTCGCTCAACGTGAATAGCGTGAAGGAACTGGTAGCCGCGGCCAAGGCGAAGCCGGGCGCGATCAGCTACGCCTCGGGCGGCAGCGGCTCATCGCAGCACCTCGCGATGGAACAATTCAAGATGATGGCCGGCATCGACATGACGCATGTGCCGTACAAGGGAAGCGCCGCGGCGTATCCGGACCTGCTGGGCGGCTCGGTGAAGGCGCAGATCGACGTGCTGCCGACGGCGCTGCCGCCCTCGAAGGCCGGGCGCCTCAAGATGCTCGCGACCGGCTCGGCGAAACGCCTGGCGCTGCTCCCGGACGTTCCGACCATCGCGGAATCCGGCGTCCCCGGCTACGAGGCCAACGCCTGGTACGGTTTCGTGGCCCCCCCGAACCTGCCCAAGGCGATACTCGACAAGCTGCACGCCGAGATCGTTCG
>JANNKG010000309.1:0-1747 GCA_031396185.1 Burkholderiales bacterium
GCGTCGGACGATTCGCACCAGCTCACCATCGATGCCGTCGAAGGTCGGCTCTCGATGGAGAATCGCGTGCATGGTATCGACCGGTGTCGCCCCCTCGAACGCCTTTCGCGAAGTCACAACCTCGAAGAGCACGGCGCCAAACGAAAAGACATCCGACCGCTGATCCACCGCTCGCCCGTCGATCTGCTCCGGCGACATGTACGCCGCCGTGCCGAGAAGTGCGTCGGGCGCAGTGTCGGAACGGGATCGCTCGCCATCCGTCCTCTCGATGAGCTTTGCGATTCCAAAGTCGAGAATCTTCGCGTAGCCGGCGCGGGCCACCATGATGTTGTCCGGCTTGAGGTCGCGATGGACGATGCCGGCGGCGTGAGCGCGCGCCAGACCGTCCGCCACCTGCGCCATCAGCTCGATGCCCCGCTGGAGATCGCGCCGGCCGCGAAGCCATTTCGAGAGAGGCTGGCCGTCCACGAGCTCCATCGCGATAAAGCAGTGGCCGCCCGCAACTCCAGCGTCGTACACGCTGACGATCGCCGGATGGTTCAAGGCCGACGAAGCGTGCGCCTCTCGCAGGAAACGCTCGATCCTGACCGCGTCAGACTGCGAGCCGGCCGGAAGCAGCTTCAGCGCGACCTCACGCCCCAGCGACTCGTCGGTCGCCGCGTAGACCTCGCCCATCCCGCCCGACGCGATGAACGAGCGGATGCGGTAACGACCGATGGTCGTCCCGGCAGCGACGGCCGGATTAACTGGCTCCGCAATCATCTCGAGCTTGTTACGGCTCGCGGGGCGCAAAGTTCGCCCCATCCGCGAGATAATGCGGTCCCCTTTCTGAAAACATAAGAGGAGAGCTCGATGTCCCGAATCGTCAAGGGCGGATTGATTCAAACCTCGCTGGCGGCCGATGTCTCCGATTCGCTGGAGACAATTCGCGAGAAGCAGATCGAGAGAACGCTCGGGTTTGTCGAGCACCGCCACTTCAAGGGCCATGAAGTGCGGCACCAGCCACATCACCGGCGCCTCGACTCGCTCGGCCAGGTGCACATCGCCCTCGACCTCGATCAGTGCCTCGATGCGCTGCTTCGGCGCGTACCAGAGCAGGCCGCGCTCGACGATGCTGCGGCCGAGCCAGACAAAGTGCTCGCGCACGAGCCGCGCGCGAGCGCGGGCGTCGAGTTCGGGCAGGCAGAGTTCGATGTTTCGCGTGGCGATGTGCCGGCGAGCGCGGGCGAAGGCATGGAGCAAGCGGCCCAGGCCGCGGCCGAGTGCCGTCTGCCACGAAAGCGGCAGCCAATGCAGCAACCACAGGCAGGCGAGCGCGAGGCGGGCTCCGATCACGCACCGCGCCCCTGGCGGCTGGGGTCCGCTCGCGGCGCTTTGTAGCGGTGATAGCCCCACAGGTACTGGTCAGGGCACTGGCGGATCAGGTACTCCATCGCGCGATTCATCACGGCGGCGCATTCTGTCTGATGCACGGCGTCGTTTCCGGCAAACGTCGAGGCGACGGGCAGCGGCTCGGGCAGCGCGAACACCCGCAGGCGCCAGCCCACGGCGTGCGGCAGGCGCTCGCACAGCGTGAGCAGGACGGCCGCGCCCGTCTGTTGCGCCAGGCGCGAGGCCAGGGTCATCGTGTAGGCCGGCTGGCCGAAGAACGGCGCCCACACGCCCATGCCGTCGGGCGGCACCTGGTCGGGCAGCAGGCCGACGGTCTGGCCCTGGCGCAGGGCGCGGATCATCTGGCGCACACCGG
>JANNKG010000316.1:0-1708 GCA_031396185.1 Burkholderiales bacterium
ATGAAGCGCGCCCGGCGCTCCTCGCGCACCACCTCCGGGACCGGATCGGGCAGATCGTTCGCCTTGGCGCCCTCGACCGGGGAATAGGCGAAGCAGCCCACGCGGTCGAGCTGGGCTTCACGCAGGAATTCCAGCAACTCCTCGAACTCCGCCTCGGTCTCGCCCGGGAAGCCGGCAATGAACGTCGATCGGATGGTGATGTCCGGGCACGCAGCGCGCCAGGCGCGGATGCGCTCGAGGTTCTTCTCACTCGAAGCCGGACGCTTCATGAGCTTCAGGATCCGCGGGCTCGCGTGCTGGAACGGGACGTCGAGATAGGGAAGGATGCGTCCCTCGGCCATGAGGGGAATCACCTCGTCGACGTGCGGATACGGATAGACGTAGTGCAGGCGTATCCAGATACCCAGCTCGCCGAGTGCCTGGCAGAGCTCGGTCATTCGGGTACGAACCGGTTTGCCGCCCCAGAATCCGGTGCGGTATTTCACGTCGACGCCGTAGGCGCTGGTGTCCTGCGAGATCACCAGCAGCTCCTTCACGCCCGCGTTCCTCAGGTTCTCGGCCTCCTTCATCACGTCGCCGATCGGGCGGCTCACGAGGTCGCCGCGCATCGAGGGAATGATGCAGAACGTGCAGCGATGGTTGCAGCCTTCGGAGATCTTCAGGTACGCGTAGTGCTTCGGCGTAAGGCGGATTCCCTGGGGCGGGACCAGGTCCATGAACGGATCGTGCAGCTTGGGCAGGTGGGCGTGCACCGCGGCCATCACCTCGTTCGTGGCGTGGGGACCGGTCACGGCGAGGACCCTGGGATGGGCTCGGCGGACGACATCGCCCTTCGCGCCGAGGCAACCGGTCACGATCACCTTGCCGTTGGCCGCGAGCGCTTCCCCGATCGCGTCGAGCGATTCCTCCACCGCCGCGTCGATGAAGCCGCAGGTATTCACGATGACCAGGTCGGAGCCTTCGTAGCTCGGCGCGATGTCATAGCCCTCGGCGCGCAGCTGCGTGAGGATCGCTTCCGAATCCACCAGCGCCTTGGGGCAGCCGAGTGAGACGAAGCCCACTCGGGGAGCGGCCTTCTCCATTACTTCCGGGTTCGCGGCTTGCGCGCGCCCTTCGCCGCCTTCGCCGGAGGCTTTTCCGCCGCGGGGGGCTCGCCGTCGGAATTCGCTGCGTAGGGGAAACCCGAGAAGAGCCGGAGCGCCTGGGTGCGCAGCTCCTCCTGCATGTCGATCACCGCTTTCGCGCCCTTCTCGAGATAGCCGCCCATGACATTGGGAAACGGCTGCCCGGGAACGAAGGGACTTTTCGGCAGCTCGCCATAAATGGTCTGGGTCTGCTCCTGGAAGCGCTTCTGCGCCTCGTGGAAGGCGAAGATCGAGCGCTCGAGGTAGGAGCCCATCAGGCCCTGCATCGCGTGACCGTAGTAGCGAATGATGTTGGCGAGCATGTCCTGGGAGAACATCGGCAAGCCGCCCGACTCTTCCTCGAGGATGATCTGCAGCAGGATTGCGCGCGTGAGGTCGTCGCCGCTCTTCGCGTCCTGAACGATGAACTCCTTGTATCCCAGCACCAGGTCCTTCACCTCGGCAAGCGTGATGTAGGTCGAGGTCTCGGTGTCGTAGAGCCGCCGGTTCGGGTATTTCTTGATGATGCGGGGAGTGGCCATGCGTGTCCTTGCCTCTGGATGTTGCGCTACATCAAACCGGCG
>JANNKG010000324.1:0-2301 GCA_031396185.1 Burkholderiales bacterium
CCGATGGGACAGTGTGGAAAGTGAAAGACTGATGTTTCAACACAGAGGGCACAGAGGTTACACAGAGGAGCACAGAGGAAATCCATGAAAGGATCGTCACGTGCAACCCAGTGGCCGTTTCACGAACGATGCCCAAAGCCCTTGCCTTTCCTCTGTGCTCCTCTGTGTAACCTCTGTGCCCTCTGTGTTGAAACATCAGTCTTTCACTTTCCACACTGTCCCATCGGAGTTCAAGTAGAAGCGCCGTTGCTCCTCCAGCGTAAACGGACGCGAGCCGATGCGGCCGAAGACCGCGATCTGGTGGCCGGTCTCGTCGACGGCGCGGTCGCGGTCGAGGCCCTTGGCGAGCGCGGTCGCCGGCGAAGCGGTCTTGCGCCATGCGATGAGCTGGGGCCGCGGCTCGGGGCTGAAGCCATAGAACTTCGGCTGGCTGTCGGGCGAGGTGAGCTGCAACACCTTGAGCCCGTTCCTGCCGTCGGCCACGTAGGCGAAGAGCGACGCGTTGGTCGAGCCCACCACCACGTCGCGCGCATCGTTCAGCCGGCCACCGGCGACGAACCTGGAAAGGAGCCGCGGCTGCTCGGGCCGCTCGACGTCGACGATGGCGAGGCCTTCGCGGCCGGCGGCCACGTAGGCATAGGTGCGCGCGACATAGAGGCCGCGGGCCGCAGCGAGTGGCACGTGCGCGCCCTCGACGCGCCGCGCCTTCTCGGGCAGCGTCACGTCGATCACTTCCAGGCCGCGAGCGGTGGTCACGAAAAGATAGCGGAACTGCAGCGCCGTGGCGCGGCTGCCTTCGAGCGGCACGCGCGCGGCGAGGCGCGGCTTGAGGGGGTCCTCGAGATTCACGATGACCACGCCGGAATCGGTCGCCAGGTACGCGTAGTGCCCACCGATCGTCACGTGACGCGCGCCCTTCAGCACGCCGTCGGCATTCCAGGTGACCGCGCGCTTGAGGAAGTTGTTGCGCGGCTCGCCGTCGGCGAGGGTGTCGACGTTCACCAGGATCAGGCCCTCTTCGGCATCGGCAATCGCGGCGTAGCTGTAGATCGGATGGAACGGTTGCTCCTGGTTGGTCTCGCGCATCAGCTCGCCCACGTTGCGCAGCGGGTTGATCGGCTGGTTGGTCGGTAGCGCCACGCAAGCGGCATTGCGCGAGGCCACATGGGTGTCATGGCCCAGCGGCGAGAAGGGAGCGGTCACGATGCGCTGCGAGACGCCCTTGTTCGCGATCGAGGCGATATCGTAGACGCGCATTCCGCCCGCGCCTTCGGCGGCGAACAGGTACTCACCGCGCACCGCGATGCAGCCCACCGGCCCGCGCGACGAATGCTCGTGGGCCTCCGGCAGGCGCAGCCCACGCGTCTCGTGGCTCGCGAACCAGTCGGGGTAGGCGTGCCGGTGCAGGTAGCTGCCGATCACGGCCTGCGGCTCGTCCCACTCGGTGACCTGCACCGCCTCGACGTGGCGCTCCTCGCCGAGCCACGCGTTGAAGCCGACGAAGTTCACGAAGTTGGTCCCCTGCAGCAGCAGCTGCGCGAGGATCGCGTTGTTGTCGTTGGCCTGCGAGACGTGGCAGTCGCTGCAGCCCTTGGTCTCGGTCTTGCGCTCGGTGTGGGGATAATGCGGCGCGAACGCCTGCGACGAGAAACCGCTCGCCGACACCGGCGGCTGCTGGATGTAGATGCGCTCGCGGTTGATGTTGGTCGAGGAGAGCACCAACGCCGACGACGAGCGCACCGGTGCGATCCGCCCGCCCTTCACGGGCCCGTGCCGCCCGAGCTGGAACATGTCTTCGCGCGCCACCTGGGGATTGTAGGTCGCGTAGTTGCGCGTCTCGCCGCCCTCGTAATGCTGGCGCTCGGTTTTCCAGTTGGCCTGTATCGGCAAGTGGCAGCCCGCGCAGCTCGTGGTCCACGACAGGTGGCACGAGAAACACGTCATCTTGTCGTTGCCATGGGCGAGGCCGCCGGCCGCGTCCTGCGTGAGCTTCGCACGCGCGTAATTCTCGTTGTAGCTTGGGTGCCCCTGCGTCACATTGTCCTTGGTGAGTGTCATCTCCCACTCGAGCGCGGCGTCGAGGGCGGATCGCTGGATCAACTTGCCACCCACCCATTCGAAGCGCCGCCGGCCATCCTGCGTGCGCAGCAGCGTGAGGTCGAGCCCGCCGGGGCGCGCCGCCGGGCCCGAGGTCCGCAAGGTCGGGTACTTGTCCGCGGTGCCGTGGCAGTCGGCGCAATCGATCTCGACGGCCGCCGCCACCTCGCCGTAGATGTGGCCATTGCCGTGCATGTCCTGCGC
>JANNKG010000365.1:0-4440 GCA_031396185.1 Burkholderiales bacterium
GGAGCGACGCCGCTAGCGCCCGAAAGCGAGCCAGCGCGCGCCGTAGAGCTGGCGCCAGTACAGCACCAGCAGGATGACCACCATGGTCACGTGCACCGGCCACAACCCCAGCCATGCGGGCACCTTGCCCTGCGCGGTCCAGGCCTGGAAGATCGAGAGCAGGTTGTTGTAGAGCGCGTAGACCAGCACCGCGAAGATCAGGTTCCACGAGCGCCCCGAGCGCGGGTTCACGACGGCGAGGGGGATGGCGAAGAGCGCCATGATGAGCACCGCCAGCGGGAGCGCCAGGCGCCAGTGCAGCTCGGCGACCTGCTCGGGCCTGTGCTCGGCCAGCAGGTCGAGCGTGCCGATCGCCTTGTTGGAGGGCGCCTCGCGGGCGGCCTCGCGCGGCTCGATGCGCAGCGCATAGCGGTCGAAATCCACCGTGCGGTAGTCGAGCGCACCGGGCGTGCCTTCGTAGCGGCGGCCGTTCAGCAGCACCACGAAGCGGTCGCCGTTCGCGGCGGTCTCGACGAAGCCTCTCTTGGCCACCATCACGCCGAGGCGGTTGTTCTGCGTGGACTGCACGAAGATGTTGTTCACCACGTCGTCGCCCTCGGACAGCTTGTCGACGAAGAACACGCGGTCGGCGCCGCGGGATTCGCGGAAGATGCCCGGGGTCACGCTCGAGACCTCGTCGCGGCTCGCCAGGAGCCGCTGGTATTCGACGCTCTGTGCCTGCGCCCATGGAGCGATGGCGAGCGACAGAAGCGCGCAGATGAACGCCACCGGCAGCGCGAATTGCAGCACCGGCTTGATCCAGGACGCGATCGACAGGCCCGAGGTGAACCACACGGTCATCTCGCTATCGCGGTAGCTGCGGGAAAGGGCGAGCAGGACCGCCACGAACACCGCGATGCCGAGCAGGACCGGCAGGTAGGTGAGGATGCCGAATGCGATGAGGCCCAGCACCGCCTCGGGCAGCACGTCGCCCATCGCCGCCTTGCCGAGCAACAGGATCAGGAGCCGCGTGAGGAAGAGCGCCAGCAGCACCCCGACCACCGAGATGGCGATGAGGCTGAACTCGCGGATGAGACTTCGGTGGAAGATCACGGGGAGATTGGACCCCCGCCTACGCGGGGGTGACAAGGTAAAACGCGGGGACGACTGCTGCGGTGTGCGATAATTTCCCCCTCGCAGTCTGCTCCAAGCCAAGGAAAACAAATGGAATTTAGCATAAAGAGCGGGAGCCCCGAAAAGCAGCGCTCGGGATGCGTGGTGGTGGGTGTTTTCGAGAGCCGCAAGCTTTCGCCCTCCGCGCAGGCCATCGACGCCGCTTCGGGTAAGTACCTGAGCGAGGTACTGCGCCGGGGCGACCTCGACGGCGAGCTCGGCAAGACCCTCCTGCTGCACAACGTGCCGAAGATGGCCGCGGATCGCATCCTGCTGGTGGGGCTCGGACGCGAGCGCGATTTCACCGAGCGCGCGTTCCGCACTGCGATGACCGCGGCCGCAAAGGCCCTGCGATCCACCGGTGCATCCGATGCCACGATTTGCCTCACGGACGTAACCCTCAAGCGGCGGGATACCGGCTGGAAGATCGAGCAGGCGGTGCTCGCGATCATGGAATGCGCGTACCGCTTCGACAAATTGAAAAGCAAGCCACCGACAGCGAAGCGAGCGCTGCGCAAGGTGGTGTTGCAGGTCTCGCGCCGCACCGAGATCGCTGAGGGCGAGATCGCGATTGCGCGCGGCGTTGCGATCGCCGAGGGCGTGAGCCTCGCGAAGGACCTCGGCAATCTGCCCGGCAACCATTGCACGCCCACCTACCTTGCCGAGCAGGCGGTAGAGATGGGCAAGCGCCACGGCATCAAGGTCGAGGTGCTCGACCAGAAGGATTGCGAGAAGCTCGGCATGGGTTGCTTCCTCGCGGTTGCGCAGGGCAGCCGCCAGCCGCCGAAATTCATCGTGCTCGAATACCGCGGGGGCAAACGCGACGCGCCGCCCGTGGCGCTCGTCGGCAAGGGCATCACCTTCGATACCGGCGGCATCTCGATCAAGCCCGCGGGCGAGATGGACGAGATGAAGTTCGACATGTGCGGCGCGGCGAGCGTGCTGGGCGCGATGAAGGCGATCGCACTCATGAAGCTGCCGCTGAACGTGGTGGCCGCAATTCCCTCCACCGAGAACATGCCCGGCGGGAATGCGATCAAGCCGGGCGACATCGTCACCACCATGTCCGGCCAGACGGTCGAGATCCTGAACACCGACGCCGAGGGTCGCCTCATCCTCTGCGACGCGCTCACCTACGTGGAAAAATTCAAGCCGGCGGCGGTGGTCGACGTGGCGACCCTCACCGGCGCAATGGTGATCGCCCTGGGACACGTGGCGACCGGCCTATTCTCGAATAGCGACCCGCTCGCACGAGAATTGATCCAGGCCGGCGAAACCGCGTGGGACCGTGCCTGGCACCTGCCGCTCTGGGATGAATACCAGGACGCGTTGAAGAGCAACTTCGCCGACATCCCCAACATCGGCCCCCGCGCGGGCGGATCGATCACGGCGGCGTGCTTCCTGTCGCGATTCACCAAGGCCTATCCGTGGGCGCACCTCGACATCGCCGGAACGGCGTGGAAGTCGGGCGCCGACAAGGGCGCAACCGGACGCCCCGTTGCCCTCCTCACTCACTTCCTGATCAAGCGGGCCTCGTGAAGGCCGGGGCGTTCGCGACACGCGGGAGCGTGAAGGCGTGACGCGGATCGACTTCTACCATTACGCCGAGGACAAGCTGCGCTTCGCCTGCCGGCTCGCGACCACCGCCTTCGAACGCGCGAGCCGCCTGGTGGTCTACTCACCGGACATGAATACCCTCAAGACCTTCGATAGCGCGCTCTGGACCTTTCAGGCCACGCGCTTCGTGCCGCATTGTTTCGCCGGCGCGGCCGTCGCGGCGGAAACCCCGATCGTGCTGACACCCACGGGCGAAGACCTGCCGCACCATGACGTGCTGCTCAACCTCGGCGACGAGTGGCCGCCGTTCTTCTCTTCATTCGATCGCCTGCTCGAGATCGTCGCGACCGACGAAGGCGACAAGGAGCGCGCCCGCGCGCGTTATGCCTTCTATCGCAAGCGCGGATACGATATCCGCGTGAACGCGATCGAGGCCGAGCGGCGCAAGGAGGACTGACGTGGCGGGCGACAACGACATCCTTGGCAAGGCCGATGGGCTGATGCGGCGCAACCCGGTGGGCGTGGACACCGGGTCCGTCCCGCTGCTCACCGACCTCATCGAGGGCAGCGCGAGCCCTGCCCGCCAGCCCGCTTCCGACCTCGCGCGCGAAGTGTTCACCCGCGTGATGGGCGAAGTAGAGGGCCGGCTCGCCGCCGACCTCGAACGCCGCCTGACCGAGCATCTCGTCCCGCAGGTGCACGCGGCGGTCGCGAATGCAATCGGCGACCTGCACCAGGAGCTCGCGAAAGCGGTTGGCGATGCGGTTAACCGGGCCCTCGAGAGCCGAAACCTCAAGTAACGCCATGGAACTCGCAAAAAGCTTCGATCCCCACGGCATCGAGTCGCGCTGGTATCCCTTCTGGGAATCGCGTGGCTATTTCAACGCCGGCTTCGACGAGTCCCGCCCGTCGTTCTCGATCCAGTTGCCGCCGCCCAACGTCACCGGCACACTGCACATGGGCCATGCCTACCAGCAGACGCTCATGGACATCCTCGCGCGCTACCACCGCATGCAGGGCTACAACGTGCTGTGGCAGCCGGGCACCGACCATGCCGGCATCGCGACCCAGATGGTGGTGGAGCGGCAGGTCGAAGCGAAAGGGGAAACGCGGCGCGGCATCGGGCGGGAGGAATTCGTTCGCCGCGTCTGGGAGTGGAAGGAGGAGTCGGGCTCCACCATCACGCGCCAGATGCGCCGCCTGGGCGCTTCCTGCGACTGGTCGCGCGAGTACTTCACCATGGACGCCCCGCGCTCGGCTGCGGTGACCGAAGTCTTCGTGCGCCTCTTCAACCAGGGCCTCATCTACCGCGGCAAGCGCCTGATCCACTGGGACCCGGTGCTGCAGACGGCGGTCTCGGACCTCGAAGTGGAATCGCGCGAGGAAAACGGCAGCCTGTGGCAGCTGCGCTACCCGCTCGAGGACGGCAGCGGGCACCTGGTGGTGGCCACCACGCGTCCCGAGACAATGTTGGGGGACACCGCGGTCGCCGTCCACCCCGACGACGAGCGCTACCGGCACCTGGTGGGCAAGAACGTCCGCTTGCCGCTCGCCGATCGCCTGATTCCGATCATCGCCGACGAGTATGTCGACCCCGCGTTCGGCACGGGTGTGGTGAAGATCACCCCCGCGCACGACTTCAACGACTACCAGGTAGGCATCCGCCACGGCCTGCCGCTCGTGAACATCTTCACGCTGGAGGCGCGCGTGAACGAAAACGCGCCCGAGCCC
>JANNKG010000369.1:0-26842 GCA_031396185.1 Burkholderiales bacterium
GGTGGGCTCGTCCACGATGATGAGCCGCGGATTGCCGATCAGCGCCTGGGCGATGCCGAAGCGCTGGCGCATGCCGCCCTAGAAACCACCCAGCCGCTGCTTGCGCACGCTGGCAAGGTTGGTGCGCTCGAGCAGCGCATCGACCGTGGCCTTGCGCGCCTTCGATTCGGTGACGCCCTTGAGCCGCGCGAAGTGGTCGAGCATCTCCGCCGCGGTGACTTTCGGATACACGCCGAACTCCTGCGGCAGGTAGCCGAGGATCCGGCGTACTTTGTCCTTTTCCCGCAACACGTCGATGCCATCAAACGTTGCGGTGCCGCTATCAGCCTCCTGCAGCGTCGCGAGCGAGCGCATGAGCGTGGACTTGCCGGCGCCGTTGGGCCCCAGCAGCCCGAACATGCCGGGCGCGATGGTGAGCGAGACGTTGTCCAGCGCCTGCACGCCGTTGGCGTAGCGCTTGGAAAGATTCTGGATGGCGAGCTGCATGGGTTTCCTGGAGGTGCCCGAAGCGGCGAACGAT
This sequence comes from Burkholderiales bacterium, assembly GCA_031396185.1. Classification (GTDB taxonomy): domain Bacteria; phylum Pseudomonadota; class Gammaproteobacteria; order Burkholderiales; family Usitatibacteraceae; genus Usitatibacter. The sequence goes on from JANNKG010000369.1 coordinate 521, forward strand.
AGCACCGTTGGACGCGCGGCGCGGGCGCGCCGGATTCAGCTCAGCGCGATAGGACGCACGAACCGGGCTCGTGTTCGAGAAACGCGAACCGAACGGCCTCGCCGAACGCCGGGACCGCATACACGGCATGGGCCGCATGGAACGCAACGCCACCTCCCGAGTAGCCGCAATATTCCGCGACGACGTCGATGCTGCCGTCCGTGTTCTCATTGATCCGAAAGATTCGCACGTAGGAGTTCTGGTCCCAATCTCCATACGCGCGAACGTACAGCAGGGTGACCTGGGAGAAATCGGGAGTGAGATATTGCGGTGCGACGGCTCCCGGCGGAAACGACGGCAGCAAGGCGCTCCACTCGGCTTGGCTGCGGATCGGCTTCGACTCATGGTTCGGCTGGGGCAAGCCGCTCCCGACCATGATGTCCCCCACCGCGACTCGCGTGAAATTCACGGGGGTGACGGTTGCGCAAGGGCTTACTGCGATCGACCACACGTAAGTGGTGGACGCGGAAAGCTTGGGCACGATGTAAAAGGCGTAGGGGCGATGCGCGCGCGTGGGCGTGGGGATTGCCGCGAGGTCGTTGGTGCAGCGCTCACCGATGACGGTGTCCACCGTGCCCCCCGTGCGCCGTATCTCGACCAGGCGCACCGCCGCGCCGGGAAAATCGTCCGCCGGCCCCTCGACATAGATCACCGAGAACCGCGTGAAGTCCAACGCGCGCAGCTCCAGCGGCTTGTTGGGGCCGGCAAGGCCGAAATACAGGGCGTCGAACTCGGCGAGCGAGTTCATCTGCCGGAAGCCCAACGGCACGTCGGATGAAAAGAACGCGGGCATGCTGCCCGTCCCCGCCAGCGTGATGGAGAGGGTCTGGTTCGAAGGGGGAGGCGGGGGCGTTGGGTCGGAACCGCCGCCCCCACCGCCGCAGCCGGTCAGGGCGCCGACGAAAATCGAAACGAGAAGGCTCGTGACGCGCATGGGTCGAATTGTTTCATGGATCGTCCCCCTCGCACCGGCCGGAACTCCCCGGTGGAGGGAAACGAGTCCATCGGTCGCGCTCGGGGCACGACCGGCACAGCACCTGCCTACTACTCTTCGATGCTCAACCCAGCTCGATCGGCACGAACAGCTGCTGGCCCTCGCGCTGGATCAGCAGCGCCACTCGCTTGCCGGCCTTCGCAGCGTGCTCGCGAAGGTCATCCGCCGACGTTACCGCGTTGCCGTTCAGCGACAAAACCAGGTCGCCTGCCTGCAAGCCAGCGCGCGCCGCAGCACCCGCCACTTCTTCGATCAACAGGCCCGCGCGGCCCTTGTTCTCCTTACGCTCCTCGGGTGTCAATGGACGCACCGCGAGTCCGAGGCGGCCGGTCGCGGCACCGCGCGGCTCGTTGCTCGCGGTTTCCTCGGCCTTCGGCTTGCCCTCGTAGGTTGCGACCGTCAGCGACTTGGCCGCGCCCTTGCGCCACACGTCGACGGAGGCGGTCTTGCCCGGCCCGGTGTCGGCCACCAGCGTCGGCAGGTCCGACGAGCGCTCGATGGTCGCGCCGTTGTACTTGAGAATGATGTCGCCGACTTGCATGCCGGCCTTCTCCGCCGGGCTGCCCGCTTCGACCGCCGAGACCAGCGCGCCGCGCGGACGGTCGAGGTTGAAGGAATCGGCGAGGGTCGCGTTGACCTCCTGCACCGTGACGCCCATCCGGCCGCGCGTGACCTTGCCATGCTTGACCAGTTGGTCCTTCACGTTGAGCGCGGTCTCGATCGGAATCGCGAACGAGATGCCCTGGAAACCGCCGCTGCGCGAGTAGATCTGCGAGTTGATGCCGATCACCTCGCCGGCGAGGTTGAACAGCGGGCCGCCGGAATTGCCCGGGTTCACCGCCACGTCGGTCTGGATGAACTGCGTGTACGACGCATCGGGGAGCGAGCGCGACTTGGCGCTCACGATGCCGGCGGTCACGGTGTTCTCGAAGCCGAAGGGCGAACCGATCGCAACCACCCACTCGCCCACGTTCGCCTCGGCGGACTTGCCCAGGCGAACCGTCGGAAGCGACGCGGATTCGATCTTCAGCACCGCGACGTCGGACGTCTTGTCGGAGCCGACCACCTTGGCCTTGAACTCGCGCCGGTCGGTAAGGCGGACCGTCACGCTGTCGGCATTCTCGACCACGTGCGCGTTGGTGAGGATGTAGCCATCGGTGCTCACGATGAAGCCGGAGCCCTGGCCGCGCATCGGGACGCCTTCGCCGCCGCCGCGGGGTCCACGCTGCCCGCCGCGCCCGCCGAAGCCGCGGAAGAACTCCTGCAGCTCTTCGGGCAACTGCTGCCCTTCGGCGCTCGCCTTGCGCACGCCATTGACGCTCACGTTGACGACGGCGGGCCCGGAGCGCTTCACGATTTCGCTGAAGCCGTTGAGCGGCAGGCTGGTCGCGCCGGGGCTTGCCGCCGGAGTGGCGACGCCGCCGGCAAGGGCCGGGCTTGCGTAGGCCCGCGCAAGCGGCGCCTCGAGGTGGCCGCGATAGGCGGCGGCTCCGGTGCCGATGACGCCGGCTGCAACCAGCGCAGCGACGAGGACTTTCGCATTCATGGGTATCTCCGATCTGGAAAAGCGCCCCGTGGGGGCGTCAGATAGGAGTGTGGGGACGCATCCTTAAGCGGGACTTAAGGGCAGGCGAACCCTCGCAAGCAGGCCGCGACCGCCGGCACCCTCGAGAAGTTCCACCCGGCCGCCGTGGCGCTCCGCGATCCGGCGCACGATTGCGAGCCCTAGCCCGCTTCCGCCCTCGGCCGCCGCCTCGCCGCGGTAGAAGCGGTCGAACACACGGTCGCGCTCCTCGAGTGGAATGCCGGGGCCGTTGTCCTCGACCTCGAAGAACGCTTCGTTATTGTCCTTGTAGGCACGAACGGCGATCCGGAAATCAGGGTCCGTCCCTGGTTTTCCGTACCGCATCGCGTTGTCGATGAGGTTCTCCATCAACGAGCGCAAAGCCACACGGTCCCCGACGAGGTCGTTGCCGACCAGGCTCGAGTCGAGGCGCAACTCGATCCCCCTCTCGTCGGCGACCGGCCTCTCGGCCTCGAGCACCTCGCGCGCCAACTCATCGAGGTCGATCGGCTTGGTGGCTACCGCCCTCGCCGAGGGATCGGCGCGCGCCATCGCCAGCAGTTGCTCCACCACGTGGGTGGCGCGCGCGATCCCCTCGCCCAGGGTCGCCAGCGCCTTCTGGCGCTCGCCTTCGTCCTTTGCGCGCTGCGCGAGCTGGAGCTGCAAACGCAGCGCCGAGAGCGGCGTGCGCAGCTCGTGCGAGGCATCGGCGATGAAATGCCGCTGCTGGGAGAGCGCCGCGCCAAGCCGCGCGAGCAGCCCGTTCAGCGCATCGACCAACGGCCGGATCTCATCGGGCACCGCCTCGCCCTCGATCGGTTCGAGCGATTCGGGGCTGCGCCGCGCCACGTCCTTTGCGGTGGCCTCGAGGAAACGGACCTCGCGTCCGACGAGCCGCCAGATGAGGAAGCCGAGCAACGGCAACGCAAGGACGAAGGGAATGAGCGTGCGTACCGCCGCCGCGTAGGCGATCGCGTTGCGCGCCAGGTTGTGATGGGCCACCTGAATCGTGAGACCGCGATGCCAGATCGAGAAGACACGCCAGCGCCCGGAGGTCGACTGCACATCGGCAAACCCGGGGGCCGTGGGAGCCGGAACGCCGAGCTGGGGATGGGAGTTGTAGAGCGCCCGGCCGTCGGCCGACCAGACCTGGATCGCGAAGTCGATCCCGTCGGTCTGCAGCGCCTCGGCCAGCTGGCTGGGAATGTAGTCGCGGTCGCGCAGCGTGAGCGCGAGCTGGCGCAGCTGGTAGTCGAACAGCTCGTTCACCTGCTGGCGTGCCTGGTAGAAGACCACCGCGGCCGCCGCGATTCCGCCCGCGAGCACGCTCGACAACAGCCAGAAAAGGAGGCGCCGGCGCATCCCGGTCAGAGCTCCTTCGCGAGCGTGTAGCCGAGGCCGCGGACGTTGCGGATCGAGGCGTGGTCGAACTTGCGGCGCAGCCCGTGGATGTGCACTTCCACCGCGTTGCTCGCGATCTCCTCGTCCCACCCGTAGAGGCGCTCCTCGAGCTGCGCGCGCGTGAGGTAGGCCCCGGGCCGGTCGGCGAGCGCCTCGAGAAGCGCGTACTCGCGTGCCGAGAGCGCAACCTCGCCGCCCTTCCATTTCACGCGCTTGGTGGCGGTGTCGATTTCGAGGTCGCCCACGCGAAGCACCGACTCCGAGCGCCCCGCGCGCCGCCGCGCCACCGCACGCACGCGCGCCGACAGCTCGTCGAGGTCGAAGGGCTTCACCAGGTAATCGTCGGCGCCCGCATCGAGGCCGGCGATGCGGTCGGTTACCGCGTCGCGCGCCGTGATGATCACCACCGGGATGTCGATGCCCTTCGCGCGCCACTCGCGCAGCAGCGACAGGCCGTCGCGACGGGGCAGTCCGAGATCGAGCAGCACCACGTCGTGGACCTTGCCGGTGACGGCCAGCTCGGCGTCGCGCCCGTCGCGCACCCAATCGACGGTGTGGCCGTCCTGGCGCAGGCCCTGCTGTGCGGCCGCGCCGATCATCGAGTCGTCTTCCACCAGCAGCAATCGCATCGCGGTCGGACCTACGCCGGCGTGGCGTGTTAGGCGAATTTTTTCATGTGCTGGTACGCATTTGGCCCAAAGTGCGGGCAAATTGTCCACTACCCCGGGACTTTGGCCTCCACAATGCCATCATCATGACGCTGCCCATCCTCGCCATCATCGCCTTTTCCACGGTGGTGACCGCGTTCATTTCGGGGATCCTCGGAATGGCCGGGGGCATGATCCTCATGGGCGTGCTGATCGCGGTCCTGCCGCTGCCGGCAGCGATGATGCTCCACGGGATCACCCAGCTCGCCTCCAACGGCTGGCGCGCGATGATGCTGCGCCAATCGATCGACTGGCGCGTGCTGCGTGGGTACGCCGTCGGCGTCCTGCTGGCGTTCGCCGCCTTCGCCATCGTGCAGCTCGTGGCGAGCAAGCCGGTGGCTCTCATCATGCTGGGGATGATGCCGTTCATCGGCTTTGCGTTGCCCGAGAAGCTCCATCTGAATGTCGAGCGGCGCTTCCACTCCACCGCGTGCGGGGCGATCTGCACCGGCCTGTCCTTGGTCGCGGGCGTCTCCGGCCCGGTGCTCGACGTGTTCTTCATCCGCTCGAAGATGGGCCGCCACGCGGTCGTCGCGACCAAGGCCATCACCCAGAGCCTCACGCACCTTGCGAAGATCATCTACTTCGGCGCGGTGGTGACTGCGACCGGCGAGGTCGACCCGCTCACCGCCGCACTGATGGTGGCGCTCGCCTTCGCCGGAACTGCGCTCTCGCGCCAGGTGCTCGAGCGCATCGACGACACGGATTTCCGGATGTGGACCAAATGGACGGTCATCGTCATCGGCATCGTCTATCTGGTGAGCGGGGTGTGGCAGCTTGTAAACTGAGGCCGTGAATGCCTCTCACGGCTCCGGACCAGACGCCCAGCTCGCGGCCCTCGCCGACAGGGTCGAGCCGCGTGTTGTCGCCTGGCGCCGCGATATCCACCAGCATCCCGAGCTCGGCAACCGCGAGTTTCGGACCGCGAGGATCGTCGCCGACCACCTCAAGGCCCTGGGCTTCGACGCGGTCCACGAAAAGGTGGCCCACACCGGCGTGGTCGGTGTCCTGAAGGGCGGCCTGCCCGGCCCGGTGGTGGCGCTGCGCGCCGACATGGACGCCCTCCCCGTCACCGAGGAAGTGGATGTGCCGTTCAAGAGCACGGTTCGCACCGAGTGGGGCGGCATGCAGTGTGGCGTGATGCACGCATGCGGCCACGACGCGCACACCGCGATCCTGATGGGAGTCGCCGAGGTGCTCTCTGGAATCCGCGCGCGGATTCCTGGAACGGTGAAGTTCATCTTCCAGCCCGCCGAAGAAGGCGCGCCCGGGGAAGAGAACGGCGGCGCGCGAATGATGATCGAGGAAGGTTGCATGGAGGGTCCGAAGGTGGGCGCGATCTTCGGCCTGCACGTGACCTCCAACCACCATACCGGCAAGCTCGGTTATCGCTCGGGGCCGCTGATGGCCTCGTCCGACGAGCTGCGCGTCTTCGTGCGCGGCAGCCAGACGCACGGCGCGATGCCCTGGCTCGGCGTCGATCCCATCGTCGTGGGTTCGCAGATCGTCATGGGGTTGCAGACCATCGTCTCGCGGCGCATGGACGTCACCAAGGAGCCCTCGGTCGTCACCATCGGCGTGTTCCACGGCGGCAACCGCGACAACATCATCCCCGACGAGGTGAGGATGGAGGGCACCATCCGCACCTTCGACGAGGGCCAGCGCGACGCGATCCACGAGCACGTAAAGCACATCACCGAGATGATCGCGGCGGCGGGCGGCGCGAAGGCGCGCGTGCAGATCACGCGCGGCTACGACGTCGTGGTGAACGATCCCGCGCTCACCGCCTTCGCGGTGCCGGTCCTCGAGGGCGTGGCGGGCGCCGCGAACGTCGGCATCGTGGACAAGGTGTGCGGGGCCGAGGACTTCTCGTTCTTCCAGAAGGTCGTGCCGGGCTTTTTCCTCCGCGTGGGCTGTACCCCACCCGGCCGCGAAATCCGCGCTTCAGCCCCCAACCACAGCCCGCGCTTCTTCGTCGACGAGGACTGCCTCAAGCTGGGCGTAAAGTCGCTCTGCGCGCTGGCCCTCGCCTGGCTGGAGAATGGGGTCTGACCCGATTCTTCGCCTTGCTCCGATGAGCGAGGCGGCGTTCGAGGCGTACCTGGCGCGCAGCATTCCCGAGTACGCCGAGGAAAAGGTCCGGGCCGGATCGTGGACCGCCGAAGACGCGTTGCGCCTGTCGCAGGAGGGCTTCGACAAGCTCCTGCCCGAGGGCATGGCCACACCGGGCCACTTCCTGTTCGAGCTGGTTGAATCGTCCACCAACCATGTCGTCGGCTGCCTCTGGATCTTCATCGACCACAAGTCCCGGCCGCCGCGCTCGTGGATCTACGACATCGCAATCGCCGAGCCTCACCGGAGGCGCGGTCTCGGAAGGGCGGCGTTGAAGCTGGCCGAGGACGAAGCGGGCCGGCGCGGCTCCACGCTCATGGAGCTCCACGTCTTCGGCTGGAACACGCGCGCGATCGCGCTCTACGAGAAGGCGGGCTACGGGTACGTCGACATGGTGATGAGCAAGCCGCTCGGGTGAAGGTTCCTCAAGACTGCCGGTAGGCGATCAGCTCGCGGCGATCCCATGCCTGAACGTCCCCCCGGAAATAACGCTTCTCCTCCCCCTTGACGTTGCGGCGCACCTGCGCCGGAGCGCGCCAGAAAGTGACCTCGCTCTCGATGGGCGGCCGAAACGGGCTCGTGTTGACGCCCCGACCCTCGATGCGGAAGCAATCGAAAGTGCCCGCCGGCACCGTGATGGACTCGCGCGCCGCAATCCTCAGGTTGAGCTCCACCGTGCCACCGCCCATCGTGAGGAGGTCGAAGCGCGTGGTCCAGCGTTTCCCGACGACGTACTCGAGCGGGAGATCCTGCCGCGGCGTGAAGCGCCGGCCGTCGGCGAGCAGGATCGAGTTGCCGAGCGGATCGAGGATGATGCGTCCCTGGTTGAATTGGACCTCCTGGTCGGTAATCGCGGTCACCGTTTGCCGCCCCATGCGCTCCGTCCCCAAGCGCAAGTCGTGTACCCGATAGGCGTAGTAGTCGCCGACCTTGAAATGCGTGTCGGCGCGCGCGCTGCCGAGCGTGTTGGGATTGCCCTGCGAAGGCGCGATCTCCACGGGTTTCTCGCCCTTGGCGGCCAGCTCGCGGTCGAGCATCAGCTGCGCGAGCTCGACGAAGCGCCCGCTCGGGTAGCGGCGCAGGTATTCCTCGAAGCCCGCGGCCTCGCGCGATTGCCTTGCCTTCTCGAACAGCTCGCGTTCCTCGACGAATAGCTGCTCCTCCTGCGCCTGCGAGAGCTTGCGCAGTTGCTCCGGCGGAAGGAAGTAGAAATCCTCCTCGAGCGAGGTGCTCTCCCAGGGGATCTGCCTCCCCTTGGAAGCCAGGCGCACGCCGAGGCGCACGCGCTTGAACACGTCCTCGATCTTCGCCTCGCGCACGCGCATCTCGCGCAGCAGATTGCCCGTGTAGAGGCCATTGGACCCCACCTGGCCGTCGGCCGCGAGGTTTCCGGGCGCGGTGGCGTAGGCGAGCAGGGTTCCCTGCGGCGCGTCCATCTGGCTCAAACCCTTCTGCTCGACACGGATCGCACCAAAGGGATTCTCGCGGCAGGCGTCGAGGATGATCACGTTCATGGGGTTGGCCGCGCGCTGGATCCCCTGGATGAGCTCGGCCACGTCCACGCATTGGGCGGGGATGTCCTCGAGCTTCTCGATGGCCGCATCCACGGGCAACAGGAAATTGCGCCAGGCGAGCTGCACGCCATGGCCCGCGAAGTAGAAAAGTCCCACGCTCTGTCGCTTCGCAAGCGCTTCGACATGAAGGCGGATCGCTTCCACCATCCGCTCGCGGGGCGCATCGAGGACCGTGGTCACCGCGAAGCCCGCCTCCCCCAGGACGGCACCAAGGGCCCGCGCGTCGATGCCCGGATTGAGGAGCGTTTCGACGTTGCGGTACCCGCTGTTGCCGATGACGAGCGCCTGCTTGGGCGCGCGCAGCAGCCGCGTGGCGCCCCCGGACTGCGCCCAAAGTTCGGCATACGGCAGCGGCAGGAACAGCGATCCGGCTGCGACTCCTCCTTGCAGCAAGCGACGCCGGGCGGGCGATTGCAGCTTCACGAGTTCCTCATCGAGCGAGACTCCCCTCGGGCATTATCCCCCCGAAGGCATTTCCCCGATCGCAGTCCACGTCCGGCTCGCGTTCGACGCAGGCAATGCCCCTCGTTATTCGGAGTCTTTCGCCCCGGGCGGTCGCTCGCCTTCGCACACCGCGCCCTCGGACAGCAGCCTCGCGTAGCGTGTTTCGTCCACGCCGAGCTCCGCAAGCAGGGCGCGGTTGTGCTCACCCACGCGCGGGGCGCGGGTCCTGATCGAGCCCGGCGTCTGTCCCAGGCGTGGCACCACGCTGTGCATCGGGAAATCGCCCATCTCGGGATCGGGGTAGTCGGCGAGCACTTCGCGATCGAGGAAGTGGGGATCCTCGAGGATCTGGCGAATATCGTAGATCGGGCCGATGGTGACTTCGGCCTCCTCGAAGAATGCAACGTTCTCGGCCTGGGTGCGCCGCGCGATGAAGGCGCCGATGATCGCGTCGAGATCCTCGGCGTTTTTCACGCGGTCGGCATTGCTGCGGTAGCGCGGATCGGCGATGAGATCGGCCCGCCCGATGGAGGCGAAGACGCGCTCGGCCATCTTCTGCGTCGAGGCCGAGAGCCCGACATAGAGCCCATCCTTGCAGCGGTAGGCGTTGCGCGGGCCGGAATTGGTGGAGCGGCTGCCGGCACGCGGCTTTACCAATCCCGTCAGCCGGAAATTGGCGGCTTGGGGGCCCAGCACGGCGAACAGCGGATCGAGCAGCGGCAGGTCGATCACCTGCCCCTTGCCGCCGCTCACCTCGACTTCGCGAAGCGCGATCATCACCCCCGCGACGCCGTACAGGCCCGCGGTGGAGTCGGCCAGGTACATGGGCGGCAGCACCGGCTCGCGATCGGGAAACCCGTTGAACGATGCGAAGCCGGACATGCCCTCGACCAGCGTCCCGAAGCCGGGTCGGCGCCGATACGGCCCGCTCTGCCCCCATCCGGAAATGCGCACGATCACGAGCTTCGGATTGCGCGCGAACAGCACCTCGGGGCCGAGGCCCATCTTCTCGAGCGTGTCCGGCCGGAAACTCTCGACGAAGACGCTCGCCGTGGCCGCTAGATCGAGCAGCAACGCGCGCGATTCCGCGTGGTGCAGGTCGAGGGCGAGGCTCTTTTTGTTGCGCGCGTAGATCTTCCAGCTGGTCTCCACGCCTTGCGTCTTCCAGCCGCGCAGCGTATCGCCGGCCAGCGGCTCCACCTTGATCACCTCCGCGCCGAAATCTGCGAGCACCTGGGTGAGCGTGTTTCCCGCGACCAGCCGCGAGAGGTCGATCACGCGCACCCCGTGCAGCGGACCGCGGGCCTGGGGCGTGTAGTCGCGCTTGCGCAGGGTCATGTCGGCAGGCCGCTAGAATGCAGGTGCATGGATACCCATTTCCTGACGACGTTCGTGATGGTGGTCGACCGCGGATCGATGGCCGCCGCGGCCCGGCTTCTGAACATCACGCCGGCGGCCGTAGCCAAGCAGATCCACGCGCTCGAGCGAGAGCTGGGGACGCCGCTCATCGCGCGCTCCGGGCGTACCGTGAGCGTGACCGAAGCGGGCACGCGGATTCTCGAGCGCGCCCGCGGCCTGATCCGCGATGCCTCCGACCTTCGCACGGTGGCCAAAGACAACGCCACCGCGGGCGAGCTGCTGCTCGGCTCCGGCACCAATGCGCTCACCGGCATCCTGCCGAACATCCTGGTGCGCATGGTGGCGCGCTTCCCGGCTATCAACGTCTTCATCAAGCCGGGCTACTCGCCGGACCTGTACCGCGCGGTGGGAAGCGGCGAGCTCGACGCCGCCATCGTGTTGCAGGCGCCGTACACGCTGCCCAAGACCTGCGGCTGGCTGCTGCTGCGCGAAGAGCCGCTGGTGGTGCTCGCCCCCCAGAGCATGGCGGGGCGCGATCCCCACGAGCTGCTCGCAACACAGCCCTTCATCCGCTATGACCGCAACCAGTGGGGTGGCCATCAGGTCGAGCAGTATCTTCATCTGGTGGGCATCGAGCCGCGCGAGCGCTTCGAGCTGAACGCGCTGAATGCGATCGCGGTGATGGTCGACCGCGGCCTCGGCGTCTCCCTGGTTCCCGATTGGGCGCGGCCGTGGCCCGAGGGCCTGAGGGTGGTGCGCATCCCGCTGCCACGGGCGTTCGAGCCGCGCCGCGTCGGCGTGATCTGGACGCGCTCGACGATTCGCATCCGCCTGGTCAAGGCGTTCCTCGAGGAGGCACAGGCTGCGTCGGCATCGCCGAAGGCAGCTCCTTCGGCTCGTAAATCGTCAGCCCCTTGAGAGACTGCGCCGACGGCGCGGGAAAGAACCAGCTCGCGCAGTAGCCGATGATGATGCACAGCATGATCGAGATCGCCAGGTAGAAGTACGGGTGCACCAGGCTCATCGACCACGCGATCATGGTGAGCAGGATGCTCATCGCGACCCCGATGGCGACACCCTGCCAATTCGCGCGCCGCGTGAACATGCCGAGTGTGTACACGCCGGCGAAGCCGCCCCCCAGCACCCCGAAGAGCTCGATCGAGATGTCGAAGAGCGAGTGGATGTCGTAGCGCGACAGCAGCAGCGCGACTCCCATGCCCAGGAGCCCCGTCACCACCGTCATCGCCTCGGCGAACCGCACGCTCACTTTGGGACTCGGGTTCTTCACGATCTTCTCGTAGAAGTCCACCGAGGCGAGGGTGGCGACGCTATTCATGATGCTGGAGAGCGTGGCCATCGCCGCCGCGAGGATGCCGGCCACGATGAGGCCGCGGATCCCCGCGGGCAATTCTGCCGCGATGAAGAGCGGAAAGGTCGCGTCGATGGTGAGCAGCGGGTTCATGCGCTCGGGATGCGCCTTGTAGAACGCGTAGAGCGCGGTTCCGACGAAGTAGAACATGAAGCCGCCCGGGATCGTCACCGCGGCGAAGGTCCAGATCGAGCGTCCGGCGTCCTTGCTGTCCTTGGTGGACAGCACGCGCTGCATCAGCACCTGGTCCTTGGGGAAGGTGAGCACCACGTCGAAGAGCACCAGGAAGATGAAGCCCCACACCGTCGCCTTGGTGAGGTCGAAGCTGAAGTCGAAGAGCTTCATCTTGTCCTCGGCGGCGGCGACCTTGAAGAGCTCGACCCAGCCGCCGTCGAGAGCCAGCACCACGAAGGCGATGGCGAAGGCGATGCCGCCCATCTTCACGATCAGCTGGACGAAGTCGGTCCAGACCACCGCCTTCATGCCCCCCAGCGCGGTATAGATCATGGTGAAGACACCCATGATGAGGATGCTCCATTGCACCGCCAGGCCCGTCATCGTGGCGATCGCGAGCGAGGGCAGGAACAGGATCACGCTCATGCGGCTGCCGATCTGCACGATGATGTAGAGCGCGCTCGCCAGCAGGCGGATGACCGGGTGGAAGCGCGTCTCGATATAGCTGAACACCGACATCAGGTCGAGGCGGCGCAGCACCGGCACGATCCACGTGGCCACGAAGATGAGGCCCAGCACGCCGATCAAGTTGTTGGTGAGGTACTGCCAGTTGGTCTCGAACGCCTTGGCGGGGATCGCGATGTAGCTGATCGAGCTCGTGTTGGCGGCGTACAGGCTGATGCCCGCCGCCCAGAACGGGATCGAGCGCCCGCCGACGAAGAAGTCCGACGTCGAGTTGCGTTTTTCGCGCAGGTAGAAATAAAGGCCCATGCCGAGCATGGAGACGAGGTAGAAGGCGATCACGAACCAGTCGAGCCAGCTCAACAGGAGCTTGCTCGACTCGACCTGCGACCAGGCGAGCTCGGTACCGGCGCCGTTCGCGGCGGGTCGCGCCCAGGCGATTCCGTTACCGAAAGCGGTAGCGAGCTGCGCGCCGGCGGCCGTGGGCTGGCCGAGAGTCGCCCACGATCCGGTGATCGTGTGGAACATCGCGAGCTGCACGGGAGCGTCCGGCGTTGCGCGCATGAGATAGAGCACGTGCGCCTGGCCGATGGGGCGCGCCGAGCCTTCGATCAGCCCACCCGCCAACGGGGATCTCTCCTTCCAGCCCTCGTCGGCTTTCCAGCGCACCATGCGATCGCCCTTGCCATCGCCGTCCTTGAGCGTGATGAACACGGCGGCGGTCTGGGCCACCAGCGAAGTCAGCTCGCCGCCGCCGGGCCACCCGGGATGCGCCACCCACTTCGCATCCGCCGCCGCGGTATTGAACGCGAAGAGCTTCGGTTGCCCCTCGGCCGTGCCCGCGACATACAGGGTGTCGCCCAGCAGCGCACCGCGCGGCGACACGACCGGCAAGGGCAGCGGCGGCAGGGGCCTCAGGCGCGGCGTCCCCGTTTCCAGGTCGAGCGCCTCGATGCGCTCCACCGGTCCGCCGCGCGCGCCCATGAAAACGTGCCCGCGTCGTCCGCTGGCCACGCCGAGGATCTCGCCCGCGGGAGGCTGCGCGCTCCGATCCCAGGCGGAGAGATCCGCGCGCAACACCCACAGGGCATCGCCGCTCACCGCGACGGGCCGCCCATCCACCGTCATCAGATGGCTGATCGCCTCGGGAATCGGTGCGCCGGCGCCCGACTTGACCGACACGAGGGGTTCGGCCGCGGCCCCTCCGATCGCGCCGAGGGCGAGCATGGCGACCGCGAGGACGCGCCGCATCGCCGTCATCGGCCGGGCCGCGAGCGCTCGCCGGAGCGCTGGTTCACGCACACGCGCCACGCGTAGTGATCGCCCTCACCGCCAGCGCTCGCCGCCTGGAGGTGGTTGGTGAGCGCCTTGCGCCACGCCTGCGAGGTGTTGGCGGTGGTCATGTGCGGCATCTTCGAATGGTGGAAAGTCACGGCGCCGCGGGGAATCGGGCACACCACGGTGCGTGCCTCGTCGACGTCGCAGGTGATCAGGTCGCTCTGCACGCCTTCCACGGAGCGGTGAACGAGGATCCCGTCGAGATGGCCGCGGTCGATGAAATGCATGCAGCCGTTGCGCGCATCCACGTCTTGCAACGGGATCCAACAGGTGATGCCGCGGTCGAGGAGATTGCGACCCCAGTAGCCCTCGTCATGGTGCCAGTAGGTGGGCACGCTGTTGCCCGGGGGCTTTGCGAGGAACTGGTCGTACCAGAACTCGAGGTCGAGGCCCATCAGCGCCGAGCCGTATTCGACCAGCCACTTGCGGAACGCCTGATCGGCGATCTGCGGCCACACCTTCGCGGGCGTTCCCTGCACGATGCGAAACGAGCGTTGCGCCTTGGTCTCCTTCGCGTCCCACGCCCAGTCGTAGGCGAGGCTCTCCTTCTCGGTGATCAGGCGTTCGCAGCCGCGCTCGATCTCGTCGAGATCGCCGTGCGGGATCGCTCCATCGACCACGATCCAGCCGTGCTGGCGGAAGAAGTCCAGGGCCTCGGGCGTCACCTTCGGATAGCTCATCGAGAGGCGCCTCCGGCCGATTGCAGCCAGGTGAGGCGCCACGCGCCATCCTCGCGTCCGCCGGCCTCGTAGTACGGATGGAAGACGAGCGGTGGACGGCCTTCCAGATTCATGCGGATCGCGGGGCCTTCGCATCCCGGCGCCTCCGCCATATCGAGCCGCGGCACCTCGCCCAGGCGGATCGTCTCTTCCATTTTGAAGCCGTCGATGAGGCCGGTCGCATACACAAGGGGCCCGCGCGTGATGGCGACGTAATCGAAGCGCAGCACCTCCTGGCGCACCGCACTGCCGTCCGGCACCACCGACTCCTGAACGTTACGGTGGGTCTTGCGGTGCAGGAGTGGCGTCATCGGAAAGCTCAACGCGATCTCGTCGCCGGTACGCCACTCCCGGTCGAGGGTGACGAACGCGCCCGCTTCGAGGGATTCGGTGAGCGCCACCTCATTGATCCTGATCCGCGCCGCGGTGGCCCACTGTGGAACGCGAACGCGGATCCGAAGGCGCGACGGCGTCTGCGGATTCACCCGAATGCGCACTTCGCCATCGAACGGATAGTGCGTCGACTGTTCGAGCCTGACGCGGCCCCCGCTCGCCAGCGCCAGCTCCGCCTCGCCTTCACCGTAAAGGGCCACCGTGATCTCGTCCTCGCCCGTTGCACGGTAGGCGATCGAGGGAAGCTCCTCGAGCGCCATCGCCCCGCTCGACTTGCAGCAGCGCCAGTAAGTCGTGAACACGCGCGCACCGTTGGGGAAGGAGTAGTAGTTCCAGTCCTCGCCGTTCGGGGCTTGCGCGCCGAGGAGGTCGTTGTAGGCCGAGCGCTCGATCTCCTCGGCATACCTCGCCTCGCCGGTGGTGAGGAGCAGCTCGCGATTGAGCTGGATCCACGCGAAGGTCGAGCACGTCTCCACGTAACCGTAGGGACTGAAGACCCCGGGCGGATTGAACGCCTCGCGCGAGCGGTGGGCGACGCCGCCCCAGGGGCCGCCGCCGATCGTGAGGTGATGGTTGCGAATGCTCTCCCACACGCGGATGACCGCGTCGAGGAAGCGCCCTTCTCCCGTGGCGCGATGCAGCTTCGCGAGCCCCACGAGATTCCACGCGAGCTGGTAGGCCTTGCCCGTGGCGATTTCGGAGGCATCGGCGCCGTCGAGCGCGCGCGTGAGCAGCTTCAGCTCCGGACGCCGCTCGGCCTGCTCCACGATGAGTTTGGCGAGGTCGAGATAGCGGCGCTCGCCGGTGGCGGAGTACAGCTCCACGGCGGGGTCGAGCAGGATCGTGGCCGACATGCCGTGGTGGTTGCCGAGATGGGTCACGTCGATACCGCCCTCGGTGAACGCGGTCCAGCAGAGGTCGCCGATCTTGCGTGCGGCGTCGAGATAGCGGACGTCGGCGAAATGCCGGTGGACCTCCAGCAACCCGAGGATGAGGTAGCTGTGGGTCCAGATGTCCCAGGTGCGCTTGGACGGCGCGCCGTCCCAGGTGCGTTGCGGCGGCAATTGCTTCCGCATGAAACGCCGCTCCGGCGCGTAGGTGCCGAGGTAGCCGTCCGGTTGCTGGCGCGACACGAGATAGTCGGCGACGCGCCGCACGTTGGCCGCGAGCGTGGCGTCGCCGGTGCGCGCGGCCGCCTTCGATGCGGCATACAACCATTTGCCCGCGTGCTCGCCGTACCAGTCACCTTCCCGGTTCTTCGCAACTTCGGCCGGTTCGAAGAGCGCGATCGCCGGGCTGGTCTCGTCGACGACGAAACGCTTCAGCCGCCCGTCATGATTCGCCGCCAGGGCGCGGCCCAGCAAGCCTTTCAGCTCGATGCGCGCGCTAGGCGGCATCGACGACACAGCGGAATCCGATCCCCGCCGAGCGGTCCTTCGACGGTGCCATCAGGAGGTACTTGCCGTGCTGGTCGAGTTGGTAGGCCTGCGGGAAGTACCAATGGGAGGTCTGCGGCAGGTACGCGCTGCCACCGCGCAGTGCTGCCGCGCGCGTGTGCTCATCGTGATACTCGTCGGTCCATTGCCACACGTTGCCTACCAGGTCGAGGACGCCGAAGGGGCTCGCGCCCTGGGGATGGGCGTCCACATCCGCCGGCACCGGCATCTCGCGCGCCTTGCTTTTCGGCGGCATGTGGGCCTCGTTCCAGTCGTTTCCCCAGGGATAGAGGCGTCCGTCCGTGCCCTGCGCCGCGTACTGCCATTCCCATTCGTGAGGTAGCCGCCTGCCCGCCCATTTCGCGAACGCCCGCGCGTCCTCGATCGATACCCAGGTGACCGGCTTCTTCTCCCAGCCCTTGCGCGGCGCGCCCTTCACCCAGTCGCTGAGGAAGTTGTGGTCGTCCTTCGGGCGGTAACCGGTCGCGTCGATGAATTTCTTGTACTCGGCGTTGGTCACCGGGCACTTGTCGATGTGGAAGGACTTCATCGCCATGCGCCGCAGGTGGCTGCGCCGCGCCGAGCTCTCCCACGGATACTGGAAGTCGAGACCCTTCCAGGTGTAGCCCTCGATCTCGATGCCGCTCACCTTGAAGTCGAACTCGCCCGCGGGGATGGTCACCATGCCGCGCGGTGCCGTGGCGGCGAACTTCGTGGGCGCGATCTCCACCATGCGCTGGGGCGCCGCCTCCCACACAGCCGAGAGCTCCTGCAGCGGCACCAGCGTGAGCCGGCGCATCCGGGCGAGGAATTCGTCCAGCCCGGCGATCCTCGCGCCGCGTTCCACCGCGAGGATCGCGCCGAAGCCGCGCGGCTCGAGGGGAAATGCGATGTACCCATGGCCTTCGGCGATGCGGGCTTTCAGCTTCTCGCCGTTCCACAGATCGTAGTACTGCGCACCCTCTCGATGGCCTACCACCAGGTTTTCGCCCGCGGTGTCGTACTCGTTGCGATTCACGACCGTCCAGAGCCTGGAGCCCTTGAGCGGGAAGTGGCTCGCGAACACGCCCTGCTGCGGGGCGGCCGCGTAGGGCTCCCAATCCATGCTCACGAAATGGTCGGGAAATTTTCGCTGGATCGTCGCCAGCCGGCGCAACGCCTCGCCGTCGCGCGGCGTGAACTGGTTCCACACGCCCCACACGTTCTCCCAGCTCACATAGCCGATGCCGTTGAACCCCATATATTGGAAGTCGTCGGTGCGGTTGCGGGCCCAGCGGTTCTCGATGTTGATCATGTGGCGCGGCTCGAGGAACTTGAGCTTGGCCACCGCTGGCACGATCTCGGTCCAGGTCTTGCCCCAGGTCTGGTGGTTCCACATCAACTGCTCGTCGGCGTAGGGCACCGACTCGGGCTGGAACACCAACGGGTGCTCGAGCTTGCGCGAGCTGTCGAGGAACGCGCGCGGCACGCCGTTGTAGGTATCTCCGTTCACGCCGTCGGCGCCCACCTCCTTTGCCAGCGCCGTCACTGCCTCCCAGTCGGGTACGCCCTCGCCCCGCGTGCCGTTGTCCCAGGCCATGGTGGGCAGGAAGACCTTGACACCGCGGCGGTGGAAATCCTTGATCGCCTGGCGCAGGCCCTTCACGCCCCCCGGCAGGTGGCGCGCGAGCTCGGTCTGGTTGCGGTCGTCGATGCCGATGTTGGTGTAGACGTACCAGATCAGCACGCTGTCCACGCCGCCGTAGCGGCTCTCGAGGTCGTCGAGATACTTGTCCACGGTGTACTTGCCGGCGACCGGATCGTAGAAATAGCAGTCTTCGACCATCATCTGCACGTGGACGAAATTGCGCTGGGACCAGGCGAGCTCCTTGCGGCGGTATTCCGAATCGTCGTAACCCATGCGGATCAGGTGCTCGGTACGCCACACTTTCATCTCGGCGAGCCACGTGGGGACCGCCGCGCTCACATCCACGCGCCACTGGCCGATGTTGACCATCGGCCAACCCGGCATCTTGCCCGGCGTCGGCAGATGCTGGCCGACCGTGTGCGGCAACGCGTACTCGCCGTACTGGGCGATCGGCGCGCGCTGCGGTGGCCCCAGCTTGTTCGGGCTCTTGCTCATGAGGCGGGCACCGCCTTGCTCGCGAGGAATGCCTGGACTTCTGCGTGGGTGGGAATGCTCGATTGGGCTCCGAGGCGCGTGCACGCGAGCGCCGCGGCAGCGCTCGCCAGGCGCAGCCCTTCACGCATCCCCTGACCGCCGCCCAACGCGGCCACCAGGACGCCACAGAACGTGTCGCCCGCCGCGGTCGTATCCACGGGAATCACGGCGAATGCGTCCTGGAACATGAATTGACCGCCGTCCCGGGCCACGCATCCGCCCTCGCCAAGAGTCACCACGACGCAAGGCACATCGATGGTGGCGATACGCTCCTCGATGTTCTTGCCCTGCCCCGGGGAAAAAGTGGCGAGCTCGCCCTTGTTCACTATCAGCACGTCGACCAGGGCGACCAACTCCGGCGGCAGCGTGCGGGCGGGCGAGGCGTTGAGGACGACTTTTACGCCCGCCGCGCTCGCGGCTTTCGCGTACGCATACACGGTGTCGAGCGGCGTCTCGAGCTGCAGCAGCAGGTGCGTGCAGCCTGCGAGCGGCGGGAGGTGCGCGGCCTCGAGCGCTGCGTTGGCGCCGGGGGCCACGGTGATCGCGTTCTCGGCAGCGTCGGACACGCAGATGAAGGCGGTTCCGGTGGCGAGCCGCGCAGCGCGCACGATGTGCAGCCTCACTCCGGCATCGCGCAACGACCGCTCGATGGGCGTGGCATAGGCGTCATCGCCAAGGGCCAGCAGCATGGCGGTTTCCGCGCCGCCCGCGCGCGCGCACGCGATGGCCTGGTTGGCGCCCTTGCCCCCCGGAAAGGTGCGGAACTCCCGTCCCAGCACCGTCTCGCCCGGCGCCGGAATGTGCGACGCCTGCACCACGAAGTCGAGATTGGCCGAGCCGGCGACGAGGATCATTCCGCGTGTGCCGCCAGCAATGCGATCTTGTAGAACCGGAAGCTCGGCTTCGCGGGGTCGCGCCCGAGGCCCTGCGCAATGTGCTGCGTGAGCAGTATCGCAGCCACGCCGCGGCTGCGGTCGATCATGAAATACGTCCCCCCGGCGCCCGACCAACCGAAGGCGCCCACCGACCCGGGGCGCTCGCGCTTCGGATCGTCGAGATTCACGTATCCCCCGAGGCCGAAGCCTTCGTTGTATTGGCTCACGGGAGGTGTGAGCAGCGTGAGCTGGTTGGTCATCATCAGGTCGACGGTGGCGGCACGGAGGATTCGTGTACCTTCCAGCTCGCCACTCTTGAGGAGCATGTGGGAGAAGCGTGCAAAGTCGCCGGCGGTGGAGTACAGCCCGCCGGCGCCGCTCTCGTACGAACGCAGCATGTCGCCGGCCCGCGTCGAGTCGCCCGCGAGCCACGGGACCAGGCGTCCGCTCGCGTCGGTGGAGGTCATCTCGGCGATGCGTGCGCGCTTGCCTTCGGGCACGCTGAAGCCGGTGTCCTTCATGCCGAGGGGATCGAAAATGCGCTGGCGCAGGAAATCCCCGAACGACGCGCCGGAAGCCGCTTCGACCAAGCGGCTCGCGACCTCGGTGTTCACGCTGTTGTATTCGAATCGCGTGCCGGGCGGCGCCGCGCTCGGCACGCGCGCGGCGGCCTCGCTATAGGCCTTCAGGTCCGCGGATTTTTCCATCGCCTCGCTCGGCGTCGCGAACCCCGAGGTGTGCGTGAGGAGGTGGCGCACCGTCTCCGGCCGGCCGGAGAATTCCGGCAGGTGGCGCCCCACGGGATCATCGAGCGCGAGCTTGCCGTCCTCCATCAGGGTGAGCACTGCGACCGTCGCCACCGTCTTGGTCATCGAGTAGATGCGGAAGATCGTGTCGCGGCGCATGGAGGAGGTGCGCGCCAGGTCGCGATGGCCGGCGGCGCTCCAGTCAAGGATCCGGCCGTCGCGCGAGACGAAGGCCACCGCACCGAGGTACTGGCCGGGCGCCACCGCATCCCGCAGGAACGCGCGCAACGATCCCAGCGGCGATATGCTGGCGGCCTTCGCCGTCACCAGGCTCGCGGCGAACCCCAGTATCGCCATGGCACAGAAAAAATCGGCCGCCCCCCTGGGGGAAGGCAGCCGAAGGCCTCGCTGAGAGATCGCGGTCAGAACTTCAACGTGTGCGAGAGGGAGACGACCCTTCCACGTCCGGCCCAGAAGTTCCGGAAGCCCACGACTTGGGACCAGCTCAGGATGTAGAACTTGTTGGTTACGTTCTCCACTCCGAGGGTGAGCGTGCCGTAGCGCTTCAGGTCGTAGTTCACGCCGAGGTCGAAGAGGGTGTACCCCTTGGTGTGCTCCTCGCCGGATTTGCCCTCGTTGATGTCGCGATCGAAGAGCGTGGTGGAGCCGAGCCTCAACTCGCCGCGGTCCGTGAACTTCCACGAAAGCCAGGTTCCGAACTTGTCAGGGTTGATGTCGAGCACGCCCATCTCGCGATCGAGCGGGCCGCCCTCGCTGTTCACCGTCTTGCCGCGGATGCGCGAGTAGAGCGCGCCCACCTTAAGGGTCGGGGTGATCGCGAGGTCCGCGGTCGCCTCGAAGCCTTTGATGTCGACCGGGAGACGCCGCATGATGAAGTCGTTGGTCGCCGGGTCGATCGCGAGCGAGACGCCGAAGTCCGACTCGGATTGGTAGTAAGAGGCCCCGACATTGACCCGCCCGCCGCGCCAGTTGAAGCCGACTTCCTTGTTGTCGACCACCACGGCCTGCAGGTCGAGGATTCCCGCCACCGACTGCCCGGGAACGTTCACGTTGCGCAGCGGAATGCCGACGTTGGGCAGGCTGAAGCCCTTGCCGTATGCCGCGAAAACCGACCAGTTGGCCGGCAGGCGCCAGATCGCACCGATGTTCGGCAGGTTCTCCTTGTAGCTGAGCGTACCGCCCTGGACTTCGACCCGGTTGCGGAAGAACGTGGTCGTGTAGGTGTCTACCGAGAGCTCGCCGTCCTCGCGGCGGAAGCCCCCGCTCACGGTGACCGGGCCCAGGTCGTAGGAGAGCTGCATCCACGGCGCCGTGCTCTTGTAGAGCATCGGCGGCACCCAGAGGCGATCGGTCAGCGCGAGCTTCTGCTGGCTCTCGTCCTCGACCACGTCCAGTCCGAGCCGCAGCTCGAGGCCGCGCACGAACAGATCCTGGCGCGCCCACGATCCACGCACGCCACGCTTCTTCGAGGCGATCTCCGACTGGTCGAGGAGCGTGCCGAGCGGCGCGATGAGGGGATCCTGGCGGTCCGAGCCCCCCTCGACCACGAAGCGCATCGCCTGGTCGGCCTTGTATACGTCCATCTTGAAGTCGCCGCCGAGCAGGTTGTCGTGCGTGTACGCGAGAACGCCTTGCTTGAAGTCGTTGAACTCGGTCTTCGACCCGAGGGGCTGGCCGCGCACAGAAGTATTGGTGGTTCCCGTCTCACGGTCGCCGTCAACGAGGACGTAGCGGCCCTTTCCGACAATGTGGAAGCGGCTGAGGGTTGCCTGCAGGCGCTGCTCGTAGTTGGTCCCGAAGTTCGCGCCGACCTTGAGGAAGACGTTCTTGGCTTCGGAATCCGCCACGGAGCCGCTGGTATTCAGGCCGATGGCGCGCCCGTTGGCGTCGTAGGTCATGCCGCGATCGATGAAGGACGTTGCGACCAGGACGTCGAAGTTATTGGACTTGTGGGCCGCATCGAGCCCCACCTTGTAGCCGCCGCTGTCATCCTCGAACTGCGTGGTGTAGCGCGTCGAAAGGGTGACCTCGGTGCCGGGCTTGGTGGCCACCTTCGAAAGATAGTTGATGATGCCGCCGGAGGCGCCGATGCCTTCGGAAGCCGACGGGCCGTTGATCACCTCGATGCGGCCGATGAGGCCCATGTCGGTGAAGGTGCCCGAGCGGTTGCCCTCGCGCAGCGGCGAGGTCTGGGGAATGCCGTCGAAGAGGCGCAGCGCGGTGCGTCCGCGCAGGGTCTCCCCGGTGTTGCTCATCGCCTGGGACGACTCGGAGTATCCGGGCACGGTCCGGGCCAGCACCGCGGTCGCGTCTTCGGTGAGCGCGCGCGTGTGCGCGATCTCCTCGGGGGTCACCACCGTGACGGCGCCTGGAATCTTGTCGACGGCTTTCGGGGTGCGCTGGCCGGTGATGATGATGCGCTCGGCCTTCTCGGCCCTGAGCCGCTCCTCCTCTTCCCGGGTCAGGGCTTGACCGTAGGAGGAAGCGGCGAATGTCGCGAGCAACAAGGTGACCAGCGTCTTGGCGGCGGGACGCGGCAGATTCCGGGTGGTTTTCATAAGCGGGGCGGGGCTCCTCGAGTTTTTAGGATTTGTATTTTGTTGTCGTTGTTGTTGTCGGCGAAGTCTGGCTGCAATTGAGCAGCGATCAGAATACCTCCGGTATATTCAAAAATTACTATTAGTATGTTTTTAAATAGCGTCCCGCGGTACTGCAGCGTGGCGCGATCATAGCGCACCCGAATCCCCGACCGGAGGAGCGATGGCGGCGAAATCCCCTAGAGGCAGGGCGCGTAGCGGCGCAACCCGAAAGCAGGCGAGCGGCGGCGACCCGGGAGTCGTGGTCTACATCCACGGCATCGGCCAGCAATCGAAGCCCGCGGATCTCAAGCTCGAGTGGGACCTGGCAATCTTCGGGCGCGACCTGGGAGCCAGAAGCCGCATGGCGTACTGGGCCGACATCCTGCATCCCGCCAGCGAGCCGCTGCCCACGATCGCGGCGCAGCGCCGGGCCGACGCGGCGGTCCTCGATGTCGATGGCGCGCTCGAGCGCGTTGGCGTCGATCCCGAGGATCCGCAAGTGCGCGCGATGACCGACATGCTCCTCGCGAAGGTCGGCATGCCGGTGCTCGGCCTGGCCGCCGTCGGCAAGCGCGTGCTCCCTTTGCCCGCCTTCCTGCGCAAGCCCATCGCGAAGAAATTCCTCGAGGCGTTCATCGCCGACACTGCCGCGTATTTCTTCAGGAAGGGGGTGCGCAGCGCCGCAAGGCGTCGCCTGCTGGATGTGCTGCCTTCCGCGGGGGAGCCGTTCACGCTCGTCGCCCACAGCCAGGGCACGATCATCTCCTACGAGGTGCTGCGCGCGCTCAAGGGCGAGGGCGTAGTGGTGAACGAGTTCGTGACGCTGGGCTCGCCGCTGGGCATTCGCGAAGTTCAGGACTTTCTCGATCCGTCGGACCTTCAGGTTCCGGCGCGAGTGGAGAAATGGCACAACTTCGCCGATCCCCTCGATCCGGTAGCGCTCGACAAGGGAATCGCCACCGACTTCGGCCCGCGCGGCTTCATCCAGGATGCGGTGGTGCTGAACGCGCGCAGCCGCCGCCTGATGGATTTCAACCCGCACTCGGCGGTCGGTTACCTCGCGCACCCGAACGTGCGCCGCGTGGTGCACGACGCCCTGCGCCTCGACACGATGTCGCGCTTCGTGCTCGCACGCGACGTGGCCGAGTCGCTTGCCGCGGTGCCGGAAGCCCGCCACCCGGTGCTGATCGAGCTGCTCGAGCCCGGCTACCGGGCGCTCGGCGAGGACGCCGAGCAAACCGCCAAGGTCGAAGCTGCCGAGGCGCGCGCCCGGGGCGGGAAGACTGACGCGCCCGATTCCGCGACGTTCCTGGAGGACCGCATCCGGCGGGCCGCGAAGAGCCTGGAGCGAATCGTCACCGACCGGAAGGCGGCGAAGATCGATGTGCTGCGCCGTTTCGTTGCAGCTCACCTCACTGCGCCGGAGCTGCGCAGCGTCGCCGCCGCCCACCAGGAGCTGCGCGTCTACGCGGTCTGGCGCAGCTCCCGGAAAACCAAGCTCACGTCGCGCTCGATGCGCGTGCTCAAGGCCGATGCCGCGCTGGCGAGCTTTGGCGCGGGCGGCGCCGGCATCACCTGGGCGGTGCTCGATACCGGCATCCGCGCAGCGCATCCGCATTTCCTCGCCAACGCGAACGTGAAGCAGGTCTGGGACTGCACCCGGCGCGGGGCGCCCGTGGCGGTCGCCTTGCCCGAATCGCGTGACCCCGACGGGCACGGCACGCACGTCGCGGGAATCATCGCGGGCGCCTCGCCAAGGGCTGGGCAACAGCGCGGCGTAGCGCCGAACGCGAAGCTGGTGGTCTACAAGGTCCTCGACGACAAGGGCGAGGGCGAGGACGCCTGGATCATCAAGGCACTCGATCACATCGCTCGACAGAACGAGAACACCAGCGGCGGCCTCGCGATCCATGGATTGAACCTGAGCCTGGGCGGGCCGTTCGATCCCACGGTCTACGGCTGCGGCTTCTCGCCCATTTGCATGGAGCTGCGCCGCCTTTGGCGCGACGGCGTGCTGGTGGTGGTGGCGAGCGGCAACGAGGGCCAGCTCGCGGTGGATACACCCAACGGCGAGTACGACCTGTACGCGCAGATGTCGATCGGCGATCCGGCAAACCTGGAGGATTGCATCGCGGTGGGCTCGGTGCACGCCGACCAGCCCCACCTCTACGGCGTGTCGTCGTTCTCGTCGCGCGGACCCACGGCCGACGGGCGCGGCAAGCCCGACGTGATTGCACCCGGCGAGCGCATCAGCTCATGCAACTCGCGTTTCCAGGGTGCAGCCAATCTCTATTACGAGGAAAGCGGCACCAGCATGGCGGCGCCCCACGTCTCGGGGCTCCTGGCCGCATTCCTGTCGGTGCGAAAGGAGTTTCGGGGGCGGCCCGACGAGGTAAAGAAGATCCTCCTCGCGACCGCCACCGACATCGGCCGGGACCGCTACCACCAAGGCAGCGGGATCCCGAACCTGATGCAGATGCTGCTGGCCGTCTAGTTGCTCAGCTGCGCGCGGATCTCGCCGCCGGGGTTCTTCGCGCTGTGGACGTTCAGGTAGGTGCGCCCCGCCTTGTAGGCCGCGTGCTGGCTTTCGGTCATCTTGGCGCCCGGTGCGGCGACGAACATATCGTCACCCTGCTTGTTGAGGGGCACGATAACCGGGCCGTTGGAGCCGGCCGCGCCTTCGTGGATGTGTGCCGCGGTGGCCGTCATGCCGGAGACCCGCACCGTGGCGCTGACCATTCCGTCCGCGGTCACCGAAACCGTGCCGGTGCCCGAGGCGCCGGTGGAAACCGCCGGCACTTCACTGGCGCCCGACAGCGACACCCTGTGGGTATGGGCGCCATCGCCGCGCATCATCGCGCAGCCGCCCGCCAGCCCCACCACGCCCGCCAATACCGCTACGCCCAGCCATTTCCGCTTGATTGTGTCCATTTGACCTCCAGAAAGTTTTTGCCCAAAGGAATGCCGGGCGTTCGTCGGATACCGCCGTCTACTCAAAGTTCATTCGCAGGCGGCAACCGGCCCTATTCTTGCTCAGTGGCCGAGGATCTTGGAGAGGAAGTCCTGGGTCCGTTCGCTCTTCGGGTGGTCGAAGAAGTCGTGGGGGTTGTTTTCCTCGACGATCTGGCCCTGGTCCATGAAAATCACGCGGTTGGCCACGGCCTTGGCGAACCCCATCTCGTGGGTCACGCAAATCATCGTGATGCCCTGGGCGGCCAGCTCCACGATCACGTCGAGCACTTCCTTGATCATCTCGGGATCGAGCGCGGAGGTCGGCTCGTCGAACAGCATGATCTTGGGCTTGAGGCACAGCGCGCGGGCGATCGCCACGCGCTGCTGCTGGCCGCCGGAAAGCTGCAGCGGAAACTTGTGGGCCTGCTCCGCGATGCGCACGCGCTTGAGCTGCTCCATCGCGCGCTCTTCTGCCTCCTTCTTCGGCATCTTGCCGACCCACATGGGCGACAGGGTGAGGTTGTCGATCACGGTGAGGTGCGGGAACAGGTTGAACTGCTGGAACACCATCCCGACTTGCTTGCGCACGCGCTCGATCGCCTTCACGTCGTCGGCGAGCTCGATGCCGTCCACGACGATGCGGCCCTGCTGGTGCTCCTCGAGCCGGTTGATGCAGCGGATGAGGGTCGACTTGCCCGAGCCCGATGGGCCGCAGATGACGATGCGCTCGCCCGGCGGCACCTGCAGGTCGATGTCGCGCAGCACGTGGAAGTCGTCCCCGTACCACTTGTTCACCTTGTCGAAGACAATTATCGGTTCGGCCATTCCTTTTCCTATCTCTGCCTGCTCGCCCCGAGGCGGCGCTCGATCCAGAGGCTGTAGCGCGACATCGCGAAGCAGAAG
>JANNKG010000413.1:0-5013 GCA_031396185.1 Burkholderiales bacterium
CTGCAGCTTCACGCCCGTGTCCTTCTGCCACTTCTGGAGCGTCTTGTTGAAGCCCGTGAGCCAGAGGTTGTAGTCGAGGCCCTCGTCGGTCTTCGGGATCGCGCGCGCCGGGATGTCGTCGGAGGTCTTGGCCCACTCGGCCAGGCGCTTGATGTCGACGTTCGACATGGTGAAATACATCGACACCGGCTGCATCACGTTCTTGTCGGCATCGCCCGAGCCCATCACGAAGGGCGCGTTGGCCTTGAACGCCATGTCCGCATCGGCGGAGCAGTCGATGACCACCTTGGCGCCGATGAACTGCCGGCCGCCCTTGTTCTCGATTACGACACCCGTGACCTTGTTGCCCTCGACCACCGGGTTGGAGACGAAGGTCTCGAAGAGGATCTGCACGCCCGCTTCCACGCACAGGCGCGTAAGCAGCATCTTCATGATCTCGGGATCCGTGGGAGAGGCGATCTTCACGTCGCCCGTCTTGGTCATCGCCATGTAGTCGTCACCGGCACCCCCCGCGGTGCGCGCGAGGTTCCAGATCTCGAGGGGAAGTCCTCCCACCAATGCCCCCGAAGGCTTGGTGTTGAGGCCGAGCGTGAGGATGCCGCCGAGCGAGCCGAAGCGCTCGATCATCACCACCTTCTTGCCGCGCCGCGCCGCCGAGATGGCCGCGAAGGGGCCCGTCGTGCCGCCGCCTACCACCACGACATCGACTTCCATCAGCACCGGAATCTGGCGGGCCGGCTCGGTGATCGTCTTCGTGACATGCGTGTCCATGATCAATCGCCTTTCGCGCCGGAAACCTTCACTGCTTCGGCCCACTTGGCGATTTCGTCGCGATTCCATTTCGCGAACTGGTCCTGCGTGTTGCCGACCACCACGGCACCGCTTTGTCCGAGGCGCTCGATGATCTCGGGCATGCGCAGGACCGCCACCAGGTCGGTGTAGATCTTGTCGACGATGTCCTTCGGGGTGCCCGCGGGAACCAGCGCTCCGATCCAGGACACCGACTCGAAGCCGGGAATGCCCGCTTCCGCGACGGTCGGCACATCCGGGAGCGACGTCGAGCGCGTGGCGCTCGTGACCGCAATCGGCTTGAGCGCTCCGGACTTGATGTGCGGGGTGGCCGCGACGATGTTGTCGAACATGAGCGAGACGCGCCCGCTCATCAGGTCCGTATACGCGGCTGGCGTGCCCTTGTAGGGGACGTGAACCAAGTCGGTGCTGGTCGACTTCTTGAACATCTCGCCGGCGAGGTGATTGGAGGTGCCGACGCCTCCGGAACCGAAGTTGAGCTTGCCGGGGTTGGCCTTCGCGTATTCGATCAGTTCCTTGACGGACTTCACCGGCACGTCCTTGTTGGCCACGATCACCAGCGGGGTGGTCGCCACCAGCGTGATCGGCGTGAAGTCCTTGAGATAATCGTAGTTGAGCTTGGTGTAGTAGCTGGTGCTGATCGCGTTGGCGACCGTGCCGAAGAAGATGGTGTAGCCGTCGGCCGGCGCCTTGGCCGCGATCTC
The DNA here is from genome assembly GCA_031396185.1 of Burkholderiales bacterium. Taxonomy (GTDB): domain Bacteria; phylum Pseudomonadota; class Gammaproteobacteria; order Burkholderiales; family Usitatibacteraceae; genus Usitatibacter. Next base: position 1,515 of record JANNKG010000413.1, read on the forward strand.
GCTGCCGAGGTTGCCGCCCGCGCCGGGCCGGTTGTCGATCACGACCGGCTGGCCCCACTTCTTGCTGAGCTCCTGGCCGATGGCGCGCGCGATCACGTCGGTGGCGCTCGCCGCGGGAAAGCCGAAGAGGATCTTCACCGGCCTGTTGGGGTAGGGGTCCGCGGCCCATGCGCCGCCAGCGCCAGCCAGCGCCGCCACAGAGACAAAAATGCCCGCAACCGTCGATTTCACGTTCATGACTTCTCCTCGGGGGATTGCCAGCGCATGGACGGCGGCCGGCTCAAGAGCTATAATACTACAATACTATATAGTAGGCCTGTCAATAGCCAGGATGGACTTCCTCACCAAATTCCCCACCCCCACGGTCGCCGGCCTGCCCAAGTACGCGCAGCTGCGCGAGATGCTTACCTCCGCCATCGCCTCGGGTCACTGGAAGCCGGGCGACAAGCTGCCGACCGAGGCCGAGCTTGCCCGCTCGACGCCCTACAGCCTCGGGACGGTGCAGAAGGCTCTCCGCGCGCTGGTCGACGATGGCCTCATTACCCGTGCCCAGGGGAGCGGCACCTTCGTGAACGAGCCCCGCCAGCCGATCGACGCGCCCCTGCACCTGCGCTTCATGGGAGGCGACGGGGAGCCCCGGTTCCTGCCGCTCTTTCCGAAAGTGCTCGGCCGCAAGCGCATTGCCGAGCGCGGGCCCTGGTCCGATTGGCTGAACCAGAAGGGCGCGGACATCATCCGCGTCGACCGCAGGTTGAGCGTGAACGGGGAATTCAACGTCTTCAACCGTTTCTACTTCAACGCCGGTACCTTTCCGGATATCGCCGAGAAGCCGCTGAAGGAGCTCGATGGCGCCAACCTCAAGCAGCTGCTGGGCAGCCGGGTCAACATGCCAGTCACGAACATCGAGCAGCGGATCTCGGCGGTGAAATTCGCGACCGAGATCTGCCGTGCGGCCGGATGGAAGGCCGGCACAAGCGGAATGCTGCTGGAAAGCGCCGCGAGCGCCGGGCGTGGGACGCCGATCTATTTCCTGGAGTCCTTCATTCCGCCGAATCGCAGGAAGCTGGACGTCAGTAGCGGCTAGCCATCCCCGCCGCAAGTCGTAGTCCCCGCCGCAAAGAAGTCATCCCCGCGGAGGCGGGGATCCAGTCTCAGAAGGCGCGGCTTTCGCCCGGCTTGATGACGATGACTTCGCTCCTCACCTTGCGCTTGGTGAGTTCCTCCCGAAGTTGATCCGGGGTGCCCTTGAGCAGTCCGAAGGTGCCGTAGTGCATCGGGACAACCTGCCGGGGTTTCACGTGCTGCACGGCAAGGGCCGCGCGCGCCGGGTCCATCGTGAAATGCCCGCCGATGCAGGCCAGCATCACGTCGACCTTGAAGAACTCGGAGATGAGCTTCATGTCCTCGTACACCTCTGTATCGCCCGTGTGGTAGATCGTCGGACCGCCCTCGATCTGGATCACATAGCCGACCGGGTTACCGCCGGCCATCGTGCTCGGCTGACCCGGTGCCGGCGCCGGAATTGTAGGAATCGTGAGCTCCGAACCGTGGATGGCGTTGACGACCGTGACCTTGGCCTTGACCTTGGGCAGGTCGATAGTGCCGCCGATGTTGCCGCCCGTCGCAATGGTGGCCATGTCCTCCGGATAGCCAAGCACGGACTTCATGTTGAACTGAAGGCCGTAGGGCGCCACCAGCACCGCGCCGGTCTTCTTGCCGATTTCCACCGTCTGCCCGATATGATCCCCATGCCCGTGCGTGAGCAGGATGTAGTCCACCTTGCCCAGATTCGCAAGCGAGCTCTTGTCGGGGTTGTTCGGCGCGGTGAGCCACGGATCGATCAGGATCACGCCTCCGGACGGCGTCTCGATCCTGAACGCTGCGTGCCCGTACCAGTGGATCTTGGTCTCGCCCGGAGCCGCGAGCAGAGAACCTGGAGTCAACAGGACCGCGGCAACCCAGATGTTTCGCAGGATAGTCTTGAACATGGCGTCTCCCCGAGATGAAACCGGCGAACAGCTTACATCATGATTTAATTGCCTCTCATGAAACCATGAAACCGCCCGCGCTCACCGTCGCCGCCCTGGTTCGCGAAAGTACCGGCTCCTCGTGGTCGCGCGCACGGAAGCTTTGCGGCGAGGGGCGCGTCACGGTCGATGGCAAACGCTGCCTCGACCCGGCAACGCTCATCTTTGCGGACGCGATCGTTGCCATTGATGAGCAGGGCCCCAAGCTCGAGAAAGGGCCGCTCGCGAAGAGCGCGATCGTGTTCCACGACCGCGACCTCGTCATCGTCGACAAGCCGGCCGGGATGCTGAGCGTCGCCGACGAGCCCGGCAACAAGGACACGCTCGCCGAGTACACGCGGACGATGCTGCGGCGCATGGTCGGTGGCGGAAGCGACTCCGGCCTGGGCGTGGTCCATCGCCTCGACAAGGATACGAGCGGGCTGATGGTCTTCACGCGAACGGCGGAGGCGAAGCGCGACCTCGCCGCACAGTTCCGGGGACACGACATCGATCGCGTCTATCACGCCATCGCGCACGGGACCGTGCCGGAGACCCGCATCGAGACCCATCTCCTCCTGGATCGCGGCGATGGATTGCGCGGCTCGCACGGACACTACCGGCGCTCGAAGGGTCCCCCTCCATCGGACGCGAGGCTTGCGGTCACCCATGTGAAGCCGATCGCCGCGCTTGCGGACGCGACCCTGGTCGAGTGCCGCCTCGAGACCGGCCGCCAGCACCAGATCCGGATCCACCTCTCCGAGTTCGGCCATCCCCTCGTCGGCGAGCGCGTCTACATCCGCGACTACCGGGGCGAGAAGATGGAAGCGCCGCGCACGATGCTTCATGCGCGAACCCTCGGGTTCACGCACCCTCGAAGCGGCAAACGAGTCTCCTTCGAACGGGTGCCGCCCGCGGATTTCCAGGCGATGGTAGAGGGCTTGCGGTAGGTTGGGGGCCGGGGAGGCTTCGGCCTCCCTTCGGTTTCGCCTCAGGCCGCAACCGCCCTTTCGGCATCGGTGCTGCTCTCGAAGACCGGAACGAGCTTGTCGATGCCGGTTGCCTTGAGGCTCATCATCACCGTGGAGCCGTCGTCCACGACCAGCACCATCTTGCCGCCGCGTTGGCTCACGGCCTTGGCGCTGGTGATCAGCGCCCGTATGCCGATCGAGGCGAGGAACTTGAGGGAAGACAGGTCGACGACCACGCCTTTCTTCGGCGCCTGGGCCAGCTCGAGGAGTTGGGAGGCGACCGAGTCGGTACCTTCGACGTCGAGGCGGCCGGAGATCACGATGCAGCGAAGGTGTTCGCCGACGTCGCTATAGCTGATGGACATGATGATTTCTCCTCCGCCGGACAGGCGCAGGATGCACCCAACGCCGTGGCCAGCGCAAGCGATCCTAGGTGAAGGTGGCCACGACCAGCGTGAAATCGTCCTCGAACGCGTGGCGCCCGGTGCGGGCCGCGACCGCCTCGAGAATGCGCCGCGATTC
>JANNKG010000440.1:0-6068 GCA_031396185.1 Burkholderiales bacterium
GATACGTCGGCCCCCACCCCGCCCCCTTACAGCGGGAATACGCGAGGCCCTGCCATCACCGCTTTCCCGGGGAGAAAAACAGATCGCGTGCCCGACCCCCGAATCCGGTAAAATTTCGCCTCCAAATCAATTGGATTCCCCGTGAGCGGCAAGCACTCGCAGCTGACCTACCGTGACGCCGGCGTCGACATCGAGGCGGGTGACGCGCTCGTCGAGCGAATCAAGCCCTACGCGCAGAAGACCATGCGTCCCGAGGTCCTGGGCGGGATCGGCGGCTTCGGCGCGCTCTTCGAGGTGTCCAAGAAGTACAAGAATCCGGTGATCGTGGCGGGCACCGACGGCGTGGGCACCAAGCTCAAGCTCGCCTTCCGCATGAAGAAGCACGACACCATCGGCATCGACCTGGTGGCGATGAGCGTGAACGATATCCTCGTCTCGGGCGCCGAGCCGGCTTTCTTCCTGGACTACTTTGCCTGCGGCAAGCTCGACGTGGGCGTCGCCGCCGACGTGGTGAAGGGCATCGCGCAGGGCTGCGAGGAGGCGGGCTGTGCCCTGATCGGCGGCGAGACCGCCGAGATGCCGGGAATGTACGACCCCAACGAATACGACCTCGCGGGTTTCGCGGTGGGCCTGGTCGACAAGGCCAACATCATCAACGGGACGAAGATCGTTGCGGGTGACATCGTGATCGGCCTGGCATCGAGCGGCCTGCACTCGAACGGCTACACGCTGGTGCGCAAGGTGATCGCGGTCAGCGGCGCGGACCTGTTCGAGCCCTTCGAGGGCGACAACACCCTCGGCCACGCGCTGCTGCAGCCCACGCGCATCTACGTGAAGCCGGTGCTCGCCACGCTCGCCAAGGTCAAGTTGAAGGGGATCGCGCACATCACCGGCGGCGGCCTCACCGAGAACATCCCGCGCGTGCTGCCGGAAAACACCTGCGCGCTGATCGAGCAGTCGCGCTGGACCATGCCGTCGGTGTTCAAGTGGCTCAAGAAGCAGGGCAACATCGAGGACGTGGAGATGTACCGCACGTTCAACTGCGGCATCGGCATGGTGGTGATCGTCTCGAGGGCAGATGTGCAGGCCACGATCGGCGCGCTCACCTCCCACGGCGTCGACGCATTCGAGGTCGGCACCATCGTGCAGCGCGAGCCCGGGGCCCCGCAGACGGTGATCGTCTGAAATCCGCGGTCATCCTGATCTCCGGGCGTGGCAGCAACATGAGGGCGATCGTCGAGGCCGGCACCGGCCTCGACGTGAAGGCGGTGGTCGCCAACCGGCCCGGCGCCAAGGGGCTCGAATGGGCGCAATCCCGCCGAATCGATACGCAGGTCGTGGACCACCAGGCGTTCCCCGGCCGCGAGGCGTTCGATGCCGCGCTCGGCGATGCGATCGCGGCGCACCGCCCGGACCTCATCCTGCTCGCCGGCTTCATGCGCATTTTCACGCCGGGTTTCATCGCGCGTTTTCCGCGCCGCATCCTCAATATCCATCCGTCGCTGCTTCCCGCCTTCCCGGGATTGCACACCCACCGCCAGGCGCTCGCCGCGGGCGTGAAGCTGCACGGTTGCACGGTGCACGTGGTGACGCCATCGCTCGATAGCGGCCCGATCGTGATCCAGGCCGCGGTGCCGGTCATCCCGGGTGACTCCGAGGAAGCGCTCGCCGATCGCGTGCTGCAAGCTGAACATCGGATCTATCCCCAGGCGGTGCGCTGGTTCCTCGAGGACCGCGTCGAATTTCTTGCCGGGGACGTAATCCAGGTAAGGCGCTCGGGCGTTTCCACGGACTGCGTCGTTTCGCCACGGGATCCACCATGAAGAAGCTCCTCGCCCTCCTCCTGGCTGCCGCGTTGCCGGCGTTCGCCATCCCGAACGAGATCAACGCCGAGTACCAACTCACCAGCAAGGGCATCACCATCGGCCGCGTCGTCGAATCGTTCGTCCGCAAGGGGGAAAGCTATTCGATCTCGAGCGTGTCGCGCTCAGAGGGCATCCTCAAGGCGCTCTACGACGAGCAGATCACCCTGAACAGCGTGGGCAAGGTGGGGCCGGGCGGGCTGCAGCCGCTGCAGTTCGACGAGCGTCGCACGCGCGATTCCAAGCGCGACGTGAACGCCACGTTCGACTGGGGCCGCGGCGTGATGCACTCGCGCTTCAAGGGCGAGACCTCGGAGCATGCGCTGCCCCACCAAACCCAGGACCGCATCTCGATGATGTACCAGTTCATGCACGCGAAGCCGCGCGCGGGCAACCTGGTGATTGCGATGTCCAACGGCCGCAAGGTCGAGCACTACACCTACCGCCTGGTGGACGAAGTGCGGATCGCAACCCCGCTGGGCGAGTTCGATACGCTGCACATCGAGCGCGTGACCGACACGCCGCGCGACAGCAAGGCCGAAGTCTGGCTTGCGAAGGATCATTTCAACTTCCCCATTCGCGTCGTGTTCGACGATCCCAGGGGCTTGCGCGTCGAGCAGACGATCGTCGCCTTGCAGACCCGCTAGGCGTGAAGCCCAAGGCCGCCGAGCTCTTCTCCCGATACCGCCTCGCGGCCGTGGCGGTCGTGGTGTCGGCCGCGGTACACGCGGCGGTATTCATTGGCCTGCCCCCGCGGATCGCAATGATCGATGACCCTGCCGCCGCGACCTATTCGGCGAGCCTCGATGCAGTGGGTGCGACGCTGGGCTCGCCGTCGTCGGGCGAGGCGCCCGCTGCCCCCGCGCCCGTTGCAACCGCGCGCCCGCGCCGGCCGAAATCGACGCTTCCCACCTCGCGCATCGCGCCACCCTCGCCGCCCGACGTCTTCGCGCCCTCGGACACGGTGGCTGTGGCTCGCGCGCCGGAGCCCGAAATTGTGCCGCCCAATGCGGTCTCACCGCCGCCGCCGCAAGTCGAGCCGCCGGGAGAAAAAATCGCCCTTGCCCAGCCGGCCGTCGCGGTGAAGGCCCTCGAGCCCGAGAAGTTTCGAGTGGAAGCGCTTCCCCCGAACATCACGATCGAATACCAGCTCACGTCGGCCTTCGCCGATGGGCGAGCCACCTACCACTGGGAGCGCGAAGGCGACGCGTATCGCGTTCGCGCGGAAGCCGAGGCCGAAGGCTTCTTCACGCTCTTCCTCGAGGGGCGCATCGTGCAGGAAACCCGCGGCACGGTGACCTCCGCGGGATTGCGTCCCGAGCGGTTCTCGGAGCGCAAGCCCGGCGGTGCCCCGGAGGGGCTCGAGTTCGACTGGCCCGGAAAGACCATCACTTTCGACCGCAACGGCGAGCGCAGGACCACCCCCCTCGACGACAACACCGTCGACTGGCTCTCGATGATCTTCCAGCTGGCCCACCTTCCGCCACGGGCCGAAAGCTTCGCGCTCCAGGTCTTCACCCAGCGGCGCATGTACCGCTTCCATCTGAACGTCCTCGGCGCCGAGGAGATCGAAATCCCCATCGGCCGCGTGCGCGCGCTGCACCTGCGGCACGCCGCGCTGGATAATCCGAAGGAAGTGGTCGACGTCTGGCTGGGAATCGACCAGCACTACCTTCCCGTGAAGTTGCGCTTTCCCGCGGCGCGCAACCGCATCGTGGTGGAGCAGGTCGCCACCCGCATCGTGTCGCGTTGAGGAACCCCTGAAATGAGTCTCTCCCGCCAGCAGCTCGAGGCGATCGTCGCCGCGCTCACCGTGGTCCTTCCGGCGCGCGCTCCCGCCGACGGGCAGCTGAGCCAGTTCTTTCGCGACAACCGCGCCCTCGGCCAGCGCGACCGCGCGCTGGTCGCCGACACCGTCTATGCGGCACTGCGCCGCCGCAGGCTGCTCGAGCACCTCACGCCCAACGGCACGCCGCGCCAGGTCGCGCTGGCGACGCTGGTGAAGCTCCAGGGCATCGGCGCAAGCCAGATCGAGGCGGTGCTCGACGGCGAGGAAAGGGCGTGGCTCGCCCAGCTCAAGGCGCAGGACCTCGACCAGCTCCCCTTCGAGATCCGCGCCGACCTTCCCGACTGGGTGATCGAACGGCTGCGGCGCACCTTCAGCGACGACCAGATCCTCGAGCTCGCACGCGGCCTGCAGCAGCCGGCGCCGCTGGACCTGCGCGTGAACAACCTGAAGGCGCCGCGCGACGCCGTCCTCGACCGCCTCGCCTTCGACGAGATCGAGGCGAAACCCACGCGCCATTCCCCGCTCGGCGTGCGCCTGAAGGACAAGCCCGCGCTCAACCGGCACCCGATGTTCCTCGACGGCGCGGTCGAGGTCCAGGACGAAGGCAGCCAGATCCTCGGCCTGCTGGTGGAACCGCGGCGCGGCGAGATGGTGGTGGATTTCTGCGCGGGCGCGGGCGGCAAGACGCTGCAGATGGGCGCGGCGATGGCCTCCAGCGGGCGGCTCTATGCGTTCGACATCTCCGACAAGCGCCTCGCCAACCTCGCGCCGCGCTTGAAGCGCTCGGGGCTCTCGAACGTCTTCACGCAGAGGATTGCGAGCGAGAACGACGCGAAGGTGAAGCGGCTGCGCGGCAAGATCGACCGCGTGCTGGTCGATGCGCCGTGCACCGGGCTGGGGACGTTGCGGCGCAATCCCGACCTGAAGACGCGCCAGACGGTCGAGGGGCTGGCCGAGCTCAACGTGAAGCAGCGCGCGATCCTCGCCGCGGCTGCCGCGCTGGTGAAGCCCGGCGGGCGATTGGTCTACGGGACCTGCAGCCTGCTCGTCGAAGAGAACGAGGACATCGTGACGGCGTTCCTGGAGGCGAATCCCGACTTCAAGCTGATCTCGACCCAGGAAATCCTCGAGCGGCAGGGAATCAAGCTCAAGGGGGGCGGCGAATACCTGCATCTCTATCCCCACGTGCACGATACGGATGGGTTCTTCGCGGCGGTGATGGAGAGAGTGAAATGAGCGCAAATCCATGGAACCGCAGATGGCCGCAGATGAAAAGCGGATGGCCGCAGATCGAATGGTGTATTCGGTGCCCGTAGTTCGCGTTCCGTCAGTGGGTACGTCGCTCGCCCTATCTGCGGTCATCTGGGGTTTATCTGCGGCCATCTGCGGTTCCAACGCCTTTGGGTTCACTTCGTCCACCAGCGCCAGCACCGCGCATGTTGAGGTTGCGTTCACGCCCGGTGACGACATCTCGGGATTGATCGTGCAGAGAATCGGGCTGGCGAAGGAACGCGTGCAGATGCAGGCGTACCTCTTCACCGACCGCAAGATCGCCAACGCGCTGCTGGCGGCGCGCAAGCGCGGGGTCGATGTGGAGATCGTCGGCGACGCCACTCAGCAGCTGGCGGGCGGGCTCCCGCACCTCAAGGCGCTGGAGCGTGCCGGCGCACGCGTCTTTCTCAATGGCACGCTCGCAGCTTCGCACAACAAGATCGTGATCGTCGACGGCGGCAGCCTCGCGGCCGCGGTGATCACCGGCAGCTACAACTTCACCCAGGCAGCGCAGTCGAAGAACGCGGAAAACGTCGTGGTGATCTCCGGCAATCGCGCCGTCACCGACCGTTTCGTGGACAATTTCGAGCGCCACCGCAGCCAGTCGAGCCCATGGCCCTGAGCATCGACGTCTCTCCGCTGCGCGAGTTCGCGCAGAGCTTCGCGACCGGAGCCAACCCGGCCGGGTTGCTGTTGCAGGCCGGGGTTGCCGCCACCGCCCTGGTCCTGGGCTGGTACGCGGCGCGGGCGATCTGCGCGCGGTTCCGCCCCAGCCCGCGATGGAAGTTCGGCGACGGGGACTTCGAGCGCGTTGCCTATCCCGTGCTGGTGTGGATTTTCATGGCGGCGGGAAAGCTCATCCTCGAACGCCACCAGTCGGTCGCGCTGCTGGAGATCCTGCACACCCTGCTGGTCGCCTGGATCGTGATCCGGCTTGCGGTCTACGTGCTCGGCCACGCGCTGCCGAAGGGCGGTTTCCTGCGGGCCTCGATCCGGACCGTGGCCTGGATCGCGTGGATCGGCGTGGCGCTGCATATCACCGGGCTCCTGCCCGGAGTGGTCGGCGGTCTCGAAGACATCGGCCTTTCCGTCGGCAAGGACAATCAGCGCATTACCGTCTGGCTGGTGATGCAGGCGCTTGCGGC
>JANNKG010000416.1:0-8561 GCA_031396185.1 Burkholderiales bacterium
GGTTACCTGCCGTCGAAGGACTACTGGGTCCTCGGCGGGGTGTTCGGCGTCCTCTTCATCGCAGCCTTCCTGCTCATCGGGTTGCCGTGGATGGCGATGATTCGCTAGTCGCCCATGACGAACCAACCGCTGCGAGTCGGCATCGCCCTGGCTATCACCGTGGGCATCGGCTATGCCTTGTGCACGCTCGGCTTCTGGCTCTTTCCCGAAGCGTCGGCGAGCTTGATGAATGCGTTGTTCCACGGGCTCGACTTCCGCAAGCTGCGATCGAACGAGGTGGCGTTCACCCTGGGCTCCTTCGCGTACGGATTGTCCGTGCTGGTCGCATGGGCTTTCATGCTGGGAGCCATTTTCGGCTGGATTTCTCGCCGAAACGACGGTACTCGGTAGGGCTCTGCCAGGCCGACCGAGCGCCGGTAGGCAACGCAGCAACCTGACAGATCAGCAATGTCCGAACTTCGGGCGACGTCTGGACTCAAAGTGGGGTTCGGCACGACGGACCGTGGAATACCAGTGGGCGTCGTGATTGACCCTTATCAACCGCCGGTCCTGTTTGAGCCGGTATCAGTGGAGATCGTCATGACCAGCAAGAGCTTCCTTCAAAAGACCTGCCTTGGCATCGGCGCTTTCGCCTTCGTCGCGGGCATCTCACCGGCGCTGGCCCAAGCCCCCGCAGCTCCCGCCGGAACCTCGATGGACAAGAAGGATTCAATGAAACCGGGGATGTCCATGGACAAGAAGGATTCAATGAAGCCGGGGATGTCGATGGACAAGAAAGAATCGATGAAGCCGGGGATGTCGGGAATGGCCGCCGGCGGAGACATGCACGGGTCGATGATGGGCATGATGAAGAGCATGGAGTCGATGAAGACGACCGGAGATCCCGACCGCGACTTCGCGATGATGATGAAGATGCACCATCAAGGCGCCATCGACATGGCGCAGATGGAGCTGAAGAGCGGGAAGGACGCGAGCATGCGCGCGATGGCCAAGAAGATCATCGAGGCTCAGCAGAAAGAGATCAAGCAGCTCGACCAGTGGCTCGCCAAGCACAAGTGAGGTTTGCCCTGGCCGGCTGAACTAGTCTGCACTTTTCGGCTGGAGTCTAGGCCAGCCCGGGGTGGCCAGGGGCAGGGGGTTGACCTTCCCATCATGGGAAGGTTTAGATTGGGCACTTCAAGCTCAACTACGAGATCACACATGGCCCCTTTCGAGCTCTCGGAAGCCCGGCGCGACGGCTTGCTGAACATCGGCGAGGCCGCCGCCGCGGCCGGCGTTTCCGCGAAGATGATTCGTCACTATGAGGAGAACGGCCTTATCCCGAAGGTCGGCCGGACGGTGGCGGGCTACCGCATCTACCGCGAGTCCGACGTGCACATGCTGCGGTTCATCCGCCGCGCGCGCGACCTAGGATTCTCGATGAAGGAAATCGAGGGGCTGCTTGGACTTTGGATGAACCGCCGGCGCGCGAGCAGCGACGTGAAGCGGCTGGCGATGAAACACGTGGAGGAACTGGACGCGAAGATCGCCGAGCTGCAGGCAATGCGCCGCACGCTCGTGGATCTAGCGCAACACTGCCATGGCGACCATCGTCCCGATTGCCCGATCCTGAATGACCTCGCGGGGAAAGACCGATCATGAATCTTCACCATCTCCATCACGCGCACGACCACCACGGGCACGGCCATGGCACCGCCCCAGCGGAAGGCGACACGCGCCCCGTCGATCCGGTGTGCGGCATGAAGGTGTCGCCCGAGTCTCCGCGCCGCTTTGCCTTCGAGGACGTCACGTATTTCTTCTGCAGCGACGGCTGCCTGAAGAAGTTCTCCGCGGAGCCGGCGAAGTACCTGGCGAAAGATGACGCGGCCGTCCCGGCACCGGCCCAACCCCCGGCCGACGCGCAGGCGACGTACACCTGCCCCATGCATCCCGAGATCCGGAACATCGGCCCCGGCACCTGTCCCAAGTGCGGCATGGCGCTCGAGCCCCTGATGCCGAGCGCAACCGAGGACGACAATCCGGAGTTGCGCGACTTCAGCCGGCGCTTCTGGTGGACGTTGCCGCTCACGATCATCGTGACCGTGCTCGCCATGGTCGGCCACCGCTGGTTGCCCGGGCTGTCCGCAACCGCCAGGAGCTGGATCGAGCTGGTGCTTGCCACACCGGTCGTGCTGTGGGCGGCATGGCCCTTCTTCGTTCGCTGCGTGGCTTCGATCCGCACCGGCAACCCGAACATGTGGACGCTCATCGGCATCGGGGTCGGGGCGGCGTACTTGTACAGCATCGTTGCCACGGTCGCGCCCGGTTTGTTCCCCGAGGGATTCGAAGCGCACGGGCGCGTGGCCGTTTACTTCGAGGCCGCCGTCGTGATCGTATCGCTCACCTTGATGGGCCAGCTGCTCGAGTTGCGGGCGCGTTCGCAGACTTCCGCCGCCATCCGCGCGTTGCTCGGATTGGCGCCGAAGACCGCGCGCCGCCTCAAGGACGACGGCACCGAAGAGGACATCGAGCTCTCCCACGTGCACGTCGGCAACCGCCTGCGCGTGCGCCCGGGCGAGAAGGTGCCGGTCGACGGCGTGGTGCTCGAGGGACGCTCGAGCGTCGACGAATCGATGATCACCGGCGAGCCGATCCCGGTGGAGAAGGGGCCGGCCGATCCGGTGATTGGCGGGACCATCAACAGCAGCGGCAGCCTGGTGATGCGGGCGGAGAAGGTGGGCTCGCAGACGGTGCTCGCGCAGATCGTGCAGATGGTGGCCCAGGCGCAACGCTCGCGCGCGCCGATGCAGCGCATGGCCGACGCCGTCTCCTTCTGGTTCGTGCTCGCGGTCCTCGCGATCGCCGTTGCGACCCTCCTCGTGTGGGGATTCTTCGGCCCGGAGCCAAGCTGGACCTACGCGCTTCTCAACGCCGTAGCCGTCCTCATCATCGCCTGCCCTTGCGCGTTGGGCCTCGCGACGCCGATGTCGATCATGGTGGCCACCGGCCGCGCGGCGACGAGCGGCGTGCTGTTCCGCGACGCCGAGGCAATCGAGTTGCTTCGCAAGATCGACACGCTCATCGTGGACAAGACCGGCACACTCACCGTGGGCAAACCCGCCTTCGACAGTATTGTTGCGAGCGAGGGGTTCAGTGAGGACGAGGTCCTGCGGATTGCCGCGAGCCTCGACCAGGGGAGCGAGCATCCACTGGCGGACGCGATCGTCGCGGAGGCTCGCAAGCGCAACCTGGCGCTCTCGGCCGCAGCCGATTTCGAGTCCGGCACCGGTATTGGCGTGCGCGGCAAGGTGGATGGCAAGGAGATCGCGCTCGGCAACACCGTACTCATGAAGCAGGTGGGCGTTGACGCGAGCTCGCTGGCCGAGGCTGCGGAAGCGCGCCGGATCACGGGCGCGAGCGTGGTGTACCTCGCGGTCGCCGGGCGGCTCGCGGGGCTGATCGCGGTCGCCGATCCCATCAAGGAGTCGACGCCGGAGGCGATCGCCAAGCTGCGCGAAGCCGGAATTCGCATCGTGATGGCCACGGGCGACGGCCTGACCACTGCGAAGGCGGTGGGCGCCAAGCTCGGGCTGGACGAAGTGCTCGGCGAAGTACGTCCCGAGGACAAGCTTGCGCTGGTGTCGAAGCTGCAGGCCGAAGGCCGCAAGGTCGCCATGGCCGGGGATGGGATCAACGATGCCCCTGCGCTTGCAAAAGCCGACGTGGGCATTGCGATGGGCACGGGTACCGATGTCGCCATGGCAAGCGGGAAGGTCACGCTGGTGAAGGGCGACCTGCGCGGCATCATGCGCGCGCGCGAGTTGTCGGAAGCGACGGTGGCGAACATGAAGCAGAACCTGGTCTTCGCGCTCGTCTACAACGCGCTCGGAGTGCCGATCGCAGCCGGCGTCCTTTACCCCTTCTTTGGAATCCTGCTCTCGCCATTGATTGCCGCGGTAGCGATGAGCTTCAGCTCGGTTTCGGTCGTCACCAACGCGCTAAGATTGCGGAGTTCATAACCCTCGAGGGAATCGTCGATGGACCCGAAAATTGCGGCGCTTGCCACGGTGCTCGCCATTGCAGGTGCCGCACAAGCGCAACACCAGCCCTACGCAGGCCAGGATTCGCGGGAGATCCGGGCCTTGTCCGCGGATGAAGTGAAGCAGTATCTGTCTGGCGCGGGCGCCGGCTTCGCCAAGGCCGCAGAGCTCAACCACTACCCGGGCCCGATGCACGCGCTCGAGCTTGCAGACCAGATCGGCCTGACTGCGGAACAGCGCGCATCGACCCGGCAACTGATGGATGCCCACAAGGCGGAGGCGAGAGCGATCGGCGCGCGGGTGGTCGAGGCGGAACGGGCGCTGCAGGCCCTCTTCCTGCGCGGCAGCCTGACCGAAGGCGAGCTGGGCGCGGCGGTGCTCAAGGCCGCGGCCCTGCAAGGCGAGTATCGGCTGTCGCATCTTGAAACCCATCGCCGGTTGCGGGCGGTCCTGAGCGATCCGCAGGTCGCCCGCTACGACGAACTGCGGGGTTATGCCTCCGGCAGCCATGGCGCCGGGCACCGGCACTAGGCTCGACTGCCTGATCGTCGGCGCGGGGCCCGCGGGTCTCACCGCCGCGATCTACCTCGCGCGGTTCCGCCGCCGGATCGCCGTCTACTCCGCGGGCCACAGCCGCGCGTCGTACATTCCCACGACCCGCAACTATCCCGGCTTCCCCGACGGCATCTCGGGCGACGAACTGCTCGCACGGCTGCGCGATCAAGCGAAACGCTATGGAGTGGAAGTCACGGCCGGCTTGGTGGAGGGGATCGAGGCTGACGGTGCCGCGTTCGTGGCGCAGGTAGGCGGGGAGCGCATCCGCACGCGCAAGGTCCTCCTCGCCACCGGCATCGTCGACAAGGAGCCCGAGATGGCGAACCTGCGCGAGGCGATCGACGCAGGGTGCATCCGGCTTTGCTCCATCTGCGACGGCCACGAGGTCATCGACCGCAAGGTGGCGGTCTACGGTCCGGCGAAGTCCGCGCTTTCCCACGCGCTTTTCATGCGCACCTTCACGGACAAGATCACGCTGCTGGTGCCGCGCGGCGACGAGCCGCTCGATGCGGCCGGGCGCGAGACCCTCGCGCGCGCGGGCATTCGCTATGCCGAGCAGCCCGTGTGCGAAATCTCGATGGCCGAGGACCGCCAGGCGCGGGTGCGCCTCGCCGACGATTCCGAGGAGCGCTTCGCCACCCTTTATCCCGCGCTTGGCTGCCGCATCCGCTCGGAGCTGGCGATTCAACTCGGAGCGCGCGCCACTGAATCGGGCGATATCGTGGTCGATTCCCGCCAGCAGACGTCGGTGCCGGGTCTCTACGCTGCGGGAGACGTGGTCGCGGCGTTGAACCAGCTGAGCGTCGCCGTAGGCCATGCGGCGGTGGCGGCCACGGATATTCACAACAAGCTCGGCCTAGAATAGGTCGTGGCGATTCACGATCTCTCCAGTTGGCAGCACGACCACGCTTTCGACCCGGGCAACCGGGCGGCAGAGCGGCGCACGTGGATCGTCGTGGGAATTACCGCGGCCACGATGGTTGCCGAGATCGTCGCGGGTTGGATTACCGGTTCGATGGCGCTGCTGGCCGACGGCTGGCACATGGCCACCCACGTGGTCGCGCTCTCGATCGCGGGCCTGGCGTACATGCTCGCGCGGCGCTGGTCGAGCGACCATCGCTTCGCCTTTGGCACCTGGAAGATCGAGGTCCTCGGCGCGTTTACCAGCGCGTTGCTGCTCGGCGTCGTGGCGCTCGCGATGGTGTGGGAGTCGGTGCACCGGCTCCTCGCCCCCACCCCGATCCAGTTTGCGCCGGCGCTGGTCGTTGCCACGGTCGGACTGGTAGTGAACGTGGTTTCAGCCTGGGTGCTGCAGGGATCATCTCATCCACACGCCGGCCACGATCATCATGGGCACGATCACCACGGGCACGATCACCACGGCCATGAGGATCGCGAACCGGCGCGCGGTGCCCCCCAGGGCGGTCATGACCTGAACCTGCGCTCGGCCTATGCCCATGTGGTGGCCGATGCCTTCACTTCGGTGCTGGCGATAGCCGCGCTCGCCGCCGGCCTTTGGGCGGGCTGGACGTGGCTCGACCCGGTG
The DNA here is from genome assembly GCA_031396185.1 of Burkholderiales bacterium. GTDB lineage: Bacteria > Pseudomonadota > Gammaproteobacteria > Burkholderiales > Usitatibacteraceae > Usitatibacter. The sequence continues at coordinate 6,121 of JANNKG010000416.1, forward strand.
ATGGGTATCGTCGGCGCGGGCGTGATCGGATGGTGGGCCCGGGGCCTGATCGCCGACTCGGCCCGGGTGCTCCTCGATCGCGAGATGGACGCACCGGTGGTCGCGCAGATCCGAAGCGCGATCCAGAGCGATGGCGATGCCGAGATCGCCGACTTGCACGTCTGGCGTGTCGGGCGTGCGAGTCATGCCGCGGTGGTCACCGTGGTGGCGCGCCAGCCGCTTGCCCCGTCCGTCTATCGCGAACGCCTGGCGGGCATTCCCACCCTCGCGCACGTCTCGGTCGAGGTGAATCGCTGCCCCCACGGCGATTGCCCTTGATCGTGGAGAGGCCAACGTCCCCAATAAAGGGGTCAGACACTTTCATTCGTCCGATGGATAAAGGTGTCTGACCCTTTTATTGCTGAGGTGCGGGAGTTCTGGTTCGGAAAGGAGCCGGGAGCGCCGCGCGACGAGTGGTTTCGGAAGGATGTGGCGTTCGATACCGATATCCGACGGCGCTTCGGGGCGTTGCACGAGCGCGCGGCGCGGCGCGAGCTGGAGGCATGGCGTGCCTCGTCTGAGCCGATGCTGGCGCTCATCGTGGTGCTCGACCAATTCTCGCGCAACCTTCATCGCGGCGACGCGCGCGCGTTCGCGCAGGACGCGTACGCGCGCGAATGCGCGGTGCAGGCGCTTGCCCGGGGCGATGATGCGGCGCTGCTTCCGGTGCAGCGGCAGTTCATCTACCTGCCGCTCGAGCACAGCGAAGACCTCAGTGACCAGGAGCGGTGCGTCGAGCTGATGCGTGCGCTCGAAGCGTTCGAGGAAACCCGCGGCCTGGTCGTGTGGGCCGAGAAGCATCGCGACATCGTGAAGCGTTTCGGGCGCTTTCCGCACCGCAACGTCGCGCTCGGCCGGCCCTCGACCGTGGAGGAGACCGAGTTCCTGAAACAACCCGGCTCCGGGTTCTAGCTACTTCTTCTTCTGCTGCACGGCCTGCGTCGTGGTGGTGGCTTCCTTCTTTTTTACGACGTGCCGCGGCCGCGTCTTGCCGAAACTGCCCTTGAAAATCTTGCCCTTCGTCGATCGCTTGTCGCCCCTGCCCATGGAGTCGGTCCCTTCAGTGGAAAGAACCAATTATAACTAGCGTCAGCGCCGATTCCCGCTACCCCCCCGCCGCTTGACCTCGTAGTCGGCCGGCACGCGGAAGAGATCCGCCGCAGGCTCGGCGCGGCGGATCCCCGCGAGGCGGTAGATCGTTTCCCCGGTGCGCGGGTCGTTGTAGCGCGAGTACACGGTGAGCTGCAGGTCCGGCGAGTACCAGGACTCGGAGCTCACGTTGATCGGATTGCGGTTGCCGATCTCGCCCGCCGCGATGGTCCACACGGTGGACTTCCCTTCCGCCTTCACCCCATCGAAGTCCTTCATGCCGAGGTGGGTGGTCACGCCCTTGCCCAGCTTGCCGGTGCTCTCGAAGCGGAAGGTCTGGACTCCAGGCATCGGCGGCAGGGGAGCGAGCGGGGCGTGCAGGGCACCCGGGGGCATGGGGGGAATGGGCGGGACGGGGATCAACGGGTCGTCGCCGATTCGCACCACCTGGACACGCACCTCTTCGCGCCGCGTGCCATCGCCGGATTCGTGAGCGCCGATGGTCACCTTCGTGCCGGATCCGTAACCTTCGCCCACAAGCTTTCCGTCGATCGTCACCTTGCCGTTCTCCACCCGGATCGCCTTGCCTCCAGAGACGACATCGACCCTGCCGGAGGTTGCCTCCTTGCCATCCACATACACCTTGCCATCCTCGACCCGCACTTCCTTTCCGCCGAGGCGGATCACCTGCTTTTCCGTGTGCTTGTGATGGCTGGGGGCCATCGGCGCGAGGTTTCCGGTGGAGACCGCCCGCTTGGCCCCAGGCGTGAGGATCAGGTGCTTTCCCTCGACCGGATCGTTGATGTAGACGGTGGGGTCCTTGCCGTCGCCGGGCATCTCCTGGCGGGTGCGCCCTTCACTGTCACGGTAGACCGCGCCGCGGGTCTTGCGCGAGATGACATTGCCGTCGGCAAGGGCCTGGTTCGCTTCGGTGAGCACTTCCGCGCTGTAGGGCGCACCCTTGACCACCTTGCCGGAGTCCAGCCGCGCTCCGAACAGGGTGCCCATCGAGCTGCGCAATTCGGTGGAGAAGTCGTCGGCCCAGCGTTTCCAGGAATCGGCCGAGTGCGGAGCCTCGGCGGTTGCGGCGAAGTGACGGTGGTCGAGCTTGACGACCGGCGCCTCGCCCGCGGCGACGGGAGGGGACGCCAGCAGCGCAGTGGTGACGAGGGATGAGAGCAGCACATTATTCATGGTGAGATCCTGGGTAGTGACGTTTTCAGTTGATAAGGCGTACGGCGAGCGCCTCGCCGTCGGCCGAATAAAGCATGTCCGCGCGCACCGGCTCGCCCGCCCGGTCGGGAGACACGGGC
>JANNKG010000462.1:0-3793 GCA_031396185.1 Burkholderiales bacterium
CCCGCCCGGTGCACCGCTTCGACCAGCACCTCGATGTGGTCGGCGAAGAGCACGTCATCGTCGTCGAGGAAGTTGATCCACTCACCACGCGCCTGGGCGAGGGCCACGTTGCCCGCGCGCGCTCGCCCGACGCGCTCGGCGGTCGCGTGGTAGCGCAGGCGCAGCCGCTTCGCGGCAGCGTCGATGACCGGTTGGGAAGTCGCGGGTCCGTCCTCGACCACCACCACCTCGAGGTTTGGGTAGGTCTGGTTCGCGCAGCTGGCGAGCGCCTCGCGCAGCCACGCGGGCCGGCCCTTGGTGCGGATCAGGATCGACACTAGCGGGAAGCCCGACGCTGTCTTGCCGCGGCGCGAGTGCATTTCGTGGAACGCGCCGTCGCGCCGCTCCTCGTAGCTCCATCCCGCGAACTGCGCCAGGAAGCCGTTTCCCGGGCCTACGCGCGTACCGAGGAAGCGCGGCAGGCTGCGCAGGTAGCGCGCACCGGTGCGGATCATTCCCCAGCTGCGCCCGGGAAACGACTCGGGCGCGAGGATTTCGGCGGCAAGCATCGCGAATCCCTGGAAGACCTGCATGGGGCTGCCGTAGCGCGTGCGTAGCGCCAAGCCCGCGAACACCGCGCCGTAGGCCTGCTGCGGCTTGATCTCGTGACGGGTGGCGTAGGTGCGGTGCACGATGGCCGCCCGCGGCAGGTAGCGCAGCTTCATGCCGCGGGCGCGCAGGCGCCACGACAGGTCCACGTCCTCGCCGTAGAGGAAGATCGCGGCATCGAATCCGCCGGCGGCGTCGAACGCGGTGCGGCGATAGAGCGTCGCCGCCCCGCTGGTCCACGACGTCTCGAGAGTGACCGGGTCGTAGGCCTTGGGATGCTCGTAGGGGATCTGGCGCATCTCCCACGCGGCGACTTCGGGGGCGTCGGCCGCGGCCGCGGCGAGAATCGTGGCGAGCGCATCGGGCTCGAGAATGCCGTCGGGGTTCACCACGAAAATCAACGGCGCGGCGCCGCGCGCGGCATTGGCGTTGTGGCCGCGGCCGAAGCCCACGTTCTGGGGCGAATGGTGGATCTCCACGCGCGCGAACGCCGGATTCGCCTCGAGCTCGGCGCGCAGCGACTCCACCGCCGCCGGCCGGGCGCTGTTGTCGTGGATGAAGAGGTTCAACCGCGCCGGCACCGCCATCGGCTCGCTGAGGCTTTGAAGCAGTTGCCGCAGGAGCGCCAGGTCGGGCTCGTGGGCGACGATGCTGATGTCAGCGTCGTGCATTGCGGGCAAGGCGCGCGAGGATGCGCTTCACGATGGGGGGCAAGCGCTCGGCGACCTGCGCCATGGCGCGTGCGGCGGTGAGCTCGCCCGCGAGGCGCTGGCGCTCCTGAACTTCCGCCGTGAGTTGCTGCGTGAGCGTGCTCACATCGCCCTCGAGCTTGGCGATCCAGCCGCGCGCTTCGTCCTCGAAGGCGCGTGCGCGCTTCGACTGGGCGCCGGACTCGTCGCACAGGTCCGCCAGGACTGCGAGCTCCTGGCGGAAGAGCGAGCTGTCGAGCGAAGGGGCGAGAAGCGCATCGATGGCGGCCGGAGCGGCTGGCCCCGGCACGCCGGCGGGCGGTCCGTAGCGGCGGTAATACGCGTCGAGCGACTCGGCCATGGCGCGGAGCGTGGGGACGCGGCTCGCATCCGGGAGTGAGAGCTGCGATCTTACCCGCGCCATTTCGCCGGCGGCGTTGGGCTCGAGCCGGCGGCGCAATTCAACCGCCACCTCCGCCGCGCCGAAACCCGCGGGCAGCAGCCAGCCGCCCCCGTGGCGCGCGACGCGCTCCCCGATCGCCCCGCCCGGTCCGGCGAGCACCGGGATGCCCGCCGACCATGCTTCGGAAAGCGCGTAGCTGAAACTCTCCGGCACGCGGTTCGGGAACAGCACGAGTTCAGCGCCATAGGCGTGCAGCAAGTCCGCGGCCCGTTCCGAGGGGTAGGGTCCGTGCACGTACAGGTGCGGAGGGGGCTTCCACCCCGGGTGGAGCTGTTGATCGAGGTAGCCGATCACCACGATGCCGATCCCCGAGCCCTCGAGGTGCGCGGGTAACTCGCGCAGCAGGTCGGCGCCCTTGTGGGTGCCGATCGCGCCCAGCACCGCGACGACGCGGGCGGGGCGGTGCGCGAGGAACTCCGCGCGCGGCTGGAGGGTGGCGGCATCGCGCGAGACACCGGGTGCGAAACCATTGGGGACGACGTGAACCTCGAGTCCGGGAAAGGTCGCTGCCGCGAGGCTCGCAAGGTAGCCGGAAGGAGCGAACACCGCCTTGGCCGAGCGCAGGACCGGTTCCAGCTCCGCGACCCAACCGCCCTCCGGCGCAGGGGCGTCGTAATCGAAGGCGTCGGGCCGCTGGAACAGCACGTCGTGCAGCGTGACCAGCAACGGCAGCCCAAGGCGTTGCGCGGCCCATGCGGCGCGCAGGCGCGGGGCGCGCACCACCGTGTGCAGGTGTACCAGCCCGATGTTCATCGCGTCCAGCCAGGCGGCAAGGCGCCCGGGTTCGGCTGCGATGCGCTCCGGATCGAGCGGGTAGTAGCGGCGGGCTCCCTCGACCTCCAGGACCTCGGCGCGGTCGCCTACATGCCAGAGGACGTGGCGGCGTCCGACCTGCGCCACGATATCGCGCACATGGCGGTCCACGCCGCCGCCGAGCGGCGACATCACGTGCAGGACGGCGGGATGGTCCATGGGGCGGGTTAAGATTTGCGCCCGATTATACGGTTGGACCCTTGAAAGCCCCGATTTCCCTTCCCACGCTCGGCCTGCTTGCCGGAGCCTCGCTATGGGGCGTCGTCTGGTATCCCTATCGACTCCTGGGTGAAGCCGGCATCGACGGCATCTGGTCGACCCTCCTGACTTACGGGCTCGCGCTCGTTGCCGGGGTGATTGCGTTCCCGCGCCACGCCGCGATCCTCGGGCGCATTCCGCCGCTTGCCGTGCTGATGGGGCTTGCGATCGGCTGGAGCAACCTGGCCTACGTGCTGGCAGTGCTCGAAGGCGAGATCATGCGGGTGCTGCTGCTGTTCTACCTGGCGCCGTTGTGGACCGTGCCAATCGCTCGCATCGTGCTGGGTGAGCGGCTCGATCGCAGCGGATTCGCGGTGATGGCGCTCGCCTTCACCGGCGCGATGGCGATGCTGTGGCGTCCCGAGCTGGGCTTTCCGTGGCCGTCGGCGCGCGCCGAATGGTTGGGGCTCGTCGCGGGCTTCCTGTTTGCGCTCGGCAACGTGCTGGTGCGTCGCCTGGACAGCCTCACCGACGCCGCCAAGTCCATCGTGATCTGGGCCGGTGTCGTGGTCGCTGCACTCGTTCACCTTCCCGGCAGCAGCGTGGGTGCGCAGCAGGCGTGGGCGCTCGCATTCGATCACGGCGCCCTGATCGGCGTGGTCGCGCTGGCGCTGCTGGTGATGAGCCTCGCGCTGCAATACGGACTCTCGCGCCTGCCTGCCAACCGCGCCATCGTGATCCTGCTCTTCGAGCTGGTGGTCGCTGCGGTCGCCGCCCACTGGCTGGCCGGCGAGACGCCGCGCGTCCAGGACTGGATCGGCGGCGCTCTGATCGTCGCCGCGACGCTGGCCAGTGCCCTTGCCCGCAAACAATAAAAGGGTCAGACACCTTCATTCGTTCGAATGAAGGTGTCTGACCCTTTTATTGTTTGCGGGCAAGGGCACTGGCCAGCGTCGCGGCGACGATCAGCGCGCCGCCGATCCAGTCCTGGACGCGCGGCGTCTCGCCGGCCAGCCAGTGGGCGGCGACCGCAGCGACCACC
>JANNKG010000485.1:0-1871 GCA_031396185.1 Burkholderiales bacterium
AGCCGTGGGACTCGAAGAGGTCGAGGATCGAGCGGCGCAGGCGTTCGATCGCGCGCGCCTCGGCGGGGAGCACGTCCTCGATGTGCTCGGGCAGGAGCCAGCGTCTCATGGTCAGGTGACGAGAAAGAGCAGCCCGAGGCCCACCACCATCGACGCGAGCCCCGCAAACCGGATCTGCCCGTCGCTCATCTCGATGAACTTGCGAAACGCCTCGCGCCAGACGCGCGGAGCGGTGAACGGCAGGATGCCTTCGATCACGAGCATGAGAGCGACCCCCGCGACGATGATGTCGCCCATGAAAAACTACTTGCTGCGGCCCGGGCTCTTGAAGTACTTGAAGAACTCCGACGACGGGTCGAGCACCATCACGTCGCTCTTGCTGCGAAGCCCCGTGCGGTAGGCCTCCATGCTGCGGTAGAAGCTGTAGAACTCGGTGTTGCGCGTGAACGCGTCGGAATAGACGCGCGCGGCGAGCGCATCGCCCTCGCCCTTGACCTGCTGCGCATCGCGGTACGCCTCGGCCACGATGATCTGGCGCGTGCGGTCGGCCTCGGCCTTGATCTTCTCGCCTTCGGCCTGGCCGGTGGCGCGCAGCTCGCTCGCCACGCGCTTCCTCTCGGATTCCATCCGCCGGTAGACGTCCGACGAGATCTCGGGGACCAGGTCGACGCGCTTCAACCTCACGTCAACCACTTCGACGCCGATGCCCTTCACGTCCTTGTCGACCTTGTCGGCCACCGTGGACATGATCAGCTCGCGCTCGCCCGAGACCACGTCGCGCACCGTGCGCCGTGCGAATTCGGCGCGCAGCGCATCGTTGACGGTCTGCGCGATGCGCGCCTCGGCGGCGATCGGGTCGCCGCGCACCGAAACGAAGTACTGGCGCACGTCGATGATCCGCCACTTCACGAACGAATCCACCAGCACGTTCTTGTTTTCAGAAGTGAGGAAGCGCTCGGCATCGCGCGCATCGAGCGTCTGGATGCGGGTGTCGTAGAGGCGCACGTTCTGCAGCAACGGCACCAGGAAATAAAGCCCCGGCTCGGTCTGCAGCGCCACCACCTCGCCCAGCTGGAACTTGATCGCGGCCTTGCGCTGGTCGATGGTGTACACGCTCATCGCCAGGATCAGCCCGAGCACGACCAGGCCGACCAGCGTGAATGCGGGGACGCGCTTCATCGCGTGCCCTCCCGCTCGCGCGAACGCATGCCTTCGCGGCGGGACGGCACCGGCTCGGGGACCACCGGCGGTGCGGTGACCTCCTGGGTGGTCACGCGGGGGACTTCGACGGGCGCGTTCTGGGCCGAAAGTTTCATGAGCTCTCCGAGCGGCAGGAACAGCATGTTCTGGCTGCCCTTCTGGTCGACCATCACCTTGCTGGTCGCGCCGAGAATCTGCTGCATGGTCTCGAGGTAGATGCGCTCGCGGGTGATCTGCGGGGCGCGCTCGTACTCGGTGAGGATCTGGCGGAAGCGCGACGTGTCGCCCTGGGCGGTGGCAACCACGCTCTGGCGGTATCCGTTGGCTTCCTCGAAGAGGCGGGAAGCCACGCCGCGCGCCTTCGGGACCACGTCATTGGCGTAGGCCTGGCCCTCGTTCTTGAAGCGCTCGCGGTCCTGGCCCGCGCGCACCACATCCTCGAACGACGCCTGCACCTGCTCGGGCGCCTGCACGCCCTGCAGGTTCACGGTGGTCACGAGGATGCCGGTCTTGTAGCGATCGAGGATCGCCTGCATCAGCACCTTCACGCGCGCGGCGACCTCGCTCCTGCCCTGGTTCAGCACGAAGTCCATCTTGCTCTTGCCCACCACCTCGCGGATCGAGGTCTCGGCGGACTGCAGCACGTTGTCGTCGGCGTTGCGGTTGTTGAA
>JANNKG010000488.1:0-3011 GCA_031396185.1 Burkholderiales bacterium
GACGCCATGATCCTCGCGCGGCTGCTGGAGCTGCTGATCGACAAGGGGGTGGTGCTGGTGATGACCTCCAACTACAAGCCCGACGAGCTCTATCCCAACGGCCTGCAGCGCGCGCGCTTCCTGCCCGCCATCGAGATCCTCAAGCGCGACCTCGACGTGGTGGCGCTCGAAGGCGTGGTGGATCATCGCCGGCGCCTGCTCGACAGCCTCGGCGTCTACTACACGCCGATTGGCGCCCAGGCCGACGCTCAGCTCGCGCGCTTTTTCGAGGCAATGACCAAGGCGAGCTACGCCGAGGGTGGGACGATCGACATCGGTGGGCGCGCGATCGCGTTCCGGCGCCGCTCCAAGGGCGTGATCTGGTTTGAATTCGCCGAGCTCTTCGAAAAGCCTCGCTCCCAGGTGGACTACCTCGAAATCGCCAGCGCGTACCACACGGTCCTGATTTCGGGCCTCAAGCGCATGGCACCCGCGCAGACCGATGTGGTGCGGCGCTTCACCTGGCTGGTGGACGTCTTTTACGACCAGCGCGTGAAGCTGGTACTTTCGGCCGAGACGGTGCCCGAGGAGCTGATTGCCGCGACAGAGCAAGCCGCCGCGCCCGAGCGCATGGTACACAGGGAGTTCACGCGTACCGCCAGCCGGCTGCGCGAGATGCAGTCGCGGGATTATTTTTCACGCAAACACGCATCCGCGGAGAACCCGCGCGTGCTGGAGAAATGATTGCAGGCCATCTACCTCACCAAGGACCCGGAGTTCCAGGCACGCGTCGCAGACGTGGCCGAGGAAGGGCTGCCCGAGGGCGACGTCACCCTTCGCGTCGAATACTCGACCCTCAACTACAAGGATGCGCTGGCGCTTACCAATACGTCGCCGATCGTGCGCAAGTGGCCAATGGTCGCCGGCATCGACGCAGCCGGCGTGGTGGAGTCGAGCACGAATCCGATGTGGAAACCCGGCGACGACGTCATCCTCAACGGCTGGGGCGTGGGCGAGTCCCACTGGGGCTGCCTCGCGCAGAAGGCGCGGCTGAAGGGCGAGTGGCTGGTGCGCCGGCCACCCGGCCTGTCCGCGCTGCACGCCATGGCGGTCGGTACCGCCGGCTACACGGCGATGTTGTGCGTGATGGCGCTCGAGCGCGAAGGCATCGTGAAGGAACGCGGCGACATTCTCGTGACCGGCGCCACCGGAGGCGTGGGCAGCGTCGCGGTGGCGATCCTTGCGGGGCGTGGCTATCGCGTCGTGGCCTCAACCGGGAAAGCCAACGAGGCGCAATACCTGAAGGCACTGGGCGCGGCTGAGGTCGTTGACCGCAGCACCCTTTCGCAGCCCGGCAAGCCGATGCAGAAGGAGCGCTGGGCGGGTGTGGTCGATTCCGTCGGCAGCCACACGCTCGCCAATGCGTGCGCGCAGACCGTATCCGAGGGCGTGGTGACCGCGTGCGGGTTGGCGCAGGGAATGGATCTTCCGGTGACCGTCGCGCCCTTCATCCTGCGCGGCGTCGTCCTCGTGGGGATCAACAGCGTCACCGCCCCACGGGAGCGCCGCGAGCGCGCCTGGGACATGCTGTCGAAGGAGCTCGCCCCCGCCACGCTCGATTCGATGATCGAGACCATTTCGCTCGGGCGCGCCATCGAGCGGGCCCCCGACGTGCTCGCGGGCAGGATTCGCGGGCGGCTGGTGATCGACGTCAACCGATAGGAGAGCCGCCGATGCCCGCACATGACGAAACGCTAGGGACTTATCAAGGCTTCTATGCCGGCTCGGTGGCGGATCCCGAGCGCTTCTGGGCGCAGCAGTCGAAGTGGGTCGATTGGCACAAGCCGCCGAAAAAGGTCCTCGAGTACTCGAAGCCGCCGTTTTGCTCCTGGTTCGTCGGCGGCGAGACCAACCTCTGCTACAACGCGATCGACCGCCACCTGCCGACCCGCTCCCAGCAGGATGCGTTGGTGTGGATTTCGACCGAGGTGGACCAGACGCGCACGTTCACCTACTCGCAGCTGCACGACGAGGTGAACCGCTGTGCCGCGATTTTGAGGAGCCTCGGCGTGCGCCGGGGCGACCGCGTGCTGATCTACATGCCGATGACGCCGGAGGCGGTTTTCGCGATGCTGGCGACGGTGCGTCTTGGCGCGATTCATTCGGTGGTGTTCGGCGGCTTCGCGGCGGCGAGCCTCGCCGCGCGCATCGACGACGCGCGCCCCAAGGTGATCGTCACCAGCGATGCCGGCATGCGCATGGGCAGGATGATCCAGCTGAAGCCCCTGGTGGACGAATCGATCCGCCTGTGCGCTTCTCCGCCGGCGCACGTGCTCATCGTGGACCGCGGGCTCGACCCCGGCTTCAGGACTGCCGGGGCAGGCTCAACGATGACGTCGCCGGGGCGCGACCTCGACTACGCGGCCGAGCGCGACAAGTTCGCCGGCGCCAAGGTGCCGGTGGAATGGCTCGAATCGAGCGAGCCGTCGTACATCCTCTACACCAGCGGCACGACCGGCAAGCCGAAGGGCGTGCAGCGCGATACCGGTGGCTACGCGGTTGCGCTTGCCGCATCGATGCGCCACATCTTCTGCTCGCGGCCGGGCGAGAAATTCTTCTGCACCTCCGACATCGGCTGGGTGGTGGGGCATTCGTACATCGTCTATGCGCCGCTCATCAACGGCTCGACCACGATCATGTACGAGGGGGTGCCGATGCGCCCCGACGCGGGAGTGTGGTGGAAGATCGTGCAGGATTACAAGGTGACCTCGATGTTCTCCTCGCCGACCGCAATCAGGGTGCTGAAGAAGCAGGACCCGGCGTGGATGAAGAAGTACGACACCTCGAGCCTGAGGTATCTCTTTCTCGCCGGCGAGCCGCTCGACGAGCCCACCGCGCGCTGGGTGTCGGAATCCCTCGGCGCCGAGATCGTGGACAACTACTGGCAGACCGAGTCGGGCTGGCCGATCCTCACCGCGTGCCCGGGCATCGAGGACACGCCGCGCAAGTTCGGCTCGCCGTCGTTCGCCGCG
>JANNKG010000493.1:0-2748 GCA_031396185.1 Burkholderiales bacterium
AAAAGCATGAAAATCAAGCCAATCACTTTGGGCACGCGCTGAGACAGCCGCCCCAGCCGCTCGAGAGCAAGACGTCCGCGACTCCACAGCACGGCGACTGCGATAGGCAGCGAAAGGGCAAGGCCGAAGAGGCCGAGCATCACGAAGCCACGAGCCACGTTGCCGGCGCCGCCGATTGCTGCCGAGCCGAGAAGTGCCACGAGCAACGGGCCGGCACACGCCGGAATATTGAATCCGAACACCAGTGCGAGAGCCCCCGCCCCCTTCGCTCCCGACAGCCGCCCCAGCCCAGCGCCGAACGAGTGCTTGAGTCGATTCACGTATCCCATCAGGTACGCGATTCCCAGGGCGATATACAAGGCGCCCATGACGGCCCAGGCACCCTTCTGGAAATCGACAAAGGCGCTGCCGACCAGGACGGCGACGACCCCCAGCAGGCCGATGAATACAGCCCGAGTGACGGTGAAGATGAGTGTCTGTGCAACCCGGGTTGCTGGCGGGCGGCCTTCGAGGTACTGCAGGAAAAGCAGGCTCGTCCCGACGGAGCACGGTTCGATGAATCCCAGTAGGCCGAGCCCGAGCGGAAGCACGACGAGGCTGAAAAGTGATTCATCCATCTCGGCGGCCGCGCGAGCGCGAGGATGCGCAGGGGCGCGCTAAGAACAGCAGGAACGTGGGTCCTGGATGGGCGGGCACTTGACCGATCCGAACGAGCAGAAAACGCAGCAATCGCCCGCATTCGGCTTCAAGAGCGCCTTGCAGCCTTCGCACTCGTAGAAATACTGGCACGCGTCCGTCGGCATCGTCTCCTCCTTGCGGAATCCGCAATGAGGACAGGTGAGCGTGCTTTGGAGAACGACCTGCGACACGGCGTTCATGCCCTGGAGACCGCCATCCTTCACATTGCCACGGGCAGTCCCGCCGCCCGCCATTCCGGCATGCCGTCCTGGAGGCGCCGCGCCTTCATGCCCCGCTTGCGCAGCAGCTCCACCGCCTCGTAGGACATGAGGCAGAACGGCCCGCGGCAATAGGCCACGATCTCCTTGCGGCCGCGCAGCTCCCGGAAGCGCTTCTCCAGCTCGTCGATCGGGATGTTGACGGCGCCGGGCACGTGGCCGGCGGCGAATTCCTCGGGCGGCCGGACATCCAGGACGGTGACCAGGCCGCGACGGGCGCGGTCGAGGAGTTCGGGCGCGGGAACCGCTTCGAAATCGTCCTTCGAAAGAAAGTAAAGGCGCACGATCCGCTCGATCTCCGCGTCGTGCGCCTCGCCCACCCGGGCGAGCGCCGTGCAAAGCGCGGTGACTTTGTCGCCGGTCAGCCGGTAGTAGACGAACGGCCCGTCCTTGCGTCCTGCCACGAGCCCCGCCTGGCGAAGCTTCTGCAGATGCTGGGAAGTGTTTGCGACCGCGTTGCCCGTAAGCCGGGCGAGCTCGTCAACGCTGCGCTCGGACTGGCCCAGCAGCTCGAGGATCTCGAGCCGGACCGCGCTGGAAAGCGCCGTACCCACCCGGGCCAGCTGGGTAAAAAGCTCACGCTTCGGATTTCGACTTGACACCGCCCCTCCTCCTCGATACATTCAAGCAATCGATTGAATGATAGAACAAACGCCCCTCCCTGTCCATCCCGACGGACCACGCCATGATCTCTCAAGCTGCGGCCACCTACGAGCCCCTCCTGCGACTGACAGCCTTCGTGACCGTTTTTGCCCTGATGGCCGTGTGGGAATTTGCGGCACCGCGTCGCAAGCGGGAGCATTCGCGGCAATGGCGGTGGCCCCACAACCTTGCCCTGCTGGCTATCGACATCGCGTTCATTCGCGTGCTCGCGCCCGGCGCCGCGATCGCCGTGGCGATGGCGGGGGAAGTCAATGGCTGGGGGCTTCTCAACGTCGTGCAGCCGCCCACCTGGCTCGGGATCCTACTCGCGGTTGCCTTCCTGGACCTGGCGATCTATTTCCAGCACGTGGCCTTCCACGCCGTGCCGACGCTTTGGCGCCTGCATCGAGTACACCACACCGACCTTGATTTCGATGTGACCACCGGTACGCGCTTTCATCCCTTGGAGATTCTCATCTCGACGGGCCTCAAGTGCGCCGCAGTCGCCGCGATCGGCGCGCCCGTCGTGGCGGTGCTCGCATTCGAGCTCCTGCTGAACGCCTCGTCCATGTTCAATCACGGCAATGTGCGCATGCCTGCCGGCCTCGACCGCTGGCTGCGGTGGCTCGTGGTGACCCCGGACATGCATCGCGTGCATCATTCGATCGTCTTCAACGAGACATCCAGCAACTTCGGCTTCACCTTACCGTGGTGGGACCGCTTGCTGGGTACCTATTGGGCGCAACCCGCGGGTGGCCACGAGGGCATGACGATCGGGGTCGATGCCTTTCGAAGCCACGACGACCTGCGCATCGACCGCCTTCTCATCCAACCCCTGCTGGACAATCCCGGCGGATATCCGATCAATCGGCGCGATGAGCCGACGCAGGTCTAGGACCGATTCTCTCTAGTTGCCGGTCAGCGCGGGACATGGCGCGCGAATAGAGTCGAGTCCCCCTCATTGCCCACGAGAAGCACTTCATAGGGAGGCGAGTTCGGAACGTCCATGCCCGGCGATCCCGCGGGCATGCCGGGCGCGGTGAGCCCGCGCGCTTTCGGGCGCTCGGCGAGCAGGCGGCGGATGTCCGCGGCCGGGACATGCCCCTCGATGGCATAGCCGCCGACCTTCGCGGTATGGCAGGAGCCGAGG
>JANNKG010000500.1:0-3844 GCA_031396185.1 Burkholderiales bacterium
AAATTCAACAAGCTGCGATCGCTGCCGTTCTTCCGCGAGTTCCGCGACGCCGAGCTCTGGGAAGTGTTGCGGGGGGCGGTGTGGGAGACGCAGTCGCGCGACGAGAACCTGCTGCTCGAAGGCGAGATCGGCCAGGCGTTCTTCATCATCGTCGGCGGGCAGGTGAAGGTCGTCAAGGACGGCAAGCTTCTGAACGTGCTCAAGGAAGGCGACTGCTTCGGGGAGATGGCCTACCTCTCGGGCGACCGGGCGCGCCGCTCGGCCTCGATCATCTCGGTGTCCGAAGTGCAGCTATTGAAGATCCAGTCGAGCCACCTCGAGTCGCTCTCCGAGGGCTGCCAGCTGCGCTTCAACCGCGAGTTCCTGAGGACGCTCATCGAGCGCCTCACCTGGACCTCCTCCGTCCTCGCGCAATTCCGCAGGTAAGGCGCAGCGGGGAACGAGAACCGTGGTCTGCCCTCCGCAGCGCCCTAGAAGAGCGTGACGTCCTTGTTGGCCACCGTCGCGAGCTTGAGCTCGCCGGATGCCACCAGGTCATCCCAGGAGCAGACGCGGTTGCGGCCGTGGGCCTTGGCGTAATAGAGCGCCTGGTCGGCGCGGTCGATGAGTGTTGCCGGCGGCGTGGAGGCATCCGCGATGCGCGCAAACCCGGCGCTGGTGGTCACCTTGCCGACACTCGGAAACTCGTAGGCCTCGACGGCGGCGCGGAAGCGCTCGAGGGGCATTTCCCCGCCCCCGCCCGACTGGACGCTATAGATCACCACGAACTCCTCGCCGCCGAAGCGATACAGCATGTCGCCCGTGCGGAAGGTGCGCCGCATCACGTTGGCAAACAAGACCAGGATCTCGTCGCCATAGAGGTGCCCGAAGCTGTCGTTGATTCGCTTGAAGTGATCGATGTCGAGGAAGGCAAAGAAGTGCGGCCGGGCCGAGCCCGTCCACCGCCTCAGCCCTGCATCGACATGGGAATGGAACACACGGCGATTGGATAGCCGAGTGAGCGGGTCGGTCTCGGCGTCCATGAGGCGCTCGAAGTACTTGCCGACAAAGGCGAGGAAGCCGGCCAGGTCCGCATCATCGTCCTCCACCGGGATCGTCCCGGTGAGCTCCACCAGGTAGCGCACATCGCCCGCACTTCCCAGGGCGGCGAGCAACCGCGAGCCTGCCGCAGCGGCGTAAACCGAGGGCGCGGCGCGCGTGCGTATCGCCTCCAGCCGCTCGGCGTCGATGGCTGCGGGCGCTGGCGCCCCGGACAGGGAGCAATCGAGCGCCGTGAATGCCTCCGGACCCGGCAACCCCTTCAAACGCGCGACATTGCCGCGATAGACCCGCAGCACCCTGGCGAGCGCCCCCGGGAAGCGCTCCAAGAGGCGCTGTGCGAGCCAACCCGGCAAGTCGTCGCTCCAGCGCACGTCGAGCATCGACTGGACGGTACGGGAATCGGTCAGCGTCGGTCGCAGCACGCCTCTGTCGCCTATTCGACCATGCAAACCGCCTGCGCCGCGATCCCCTCACCGCGTCCGATGGAGCCGAGCTTCTCGGTGGTCGTGGCCTTCACGTTCACGTCGCCCGGTGCAATGCCGAGGTCGGCGGCGATGTTCGCCACCATTCTCGGAATGTGCGGCGCCATGCGCGGAGCCTGGGCGATGATCGTGGCGTCCACGTTCACCGTGCGTCGACCGCGGTCCGCAAGGAGCCTGGCGACCTGGCGCAGCAGCTCACGGCTGTCGATGCCCTTGAACCTCGCGTCGCTGTCGGGGAAATGCTTGCCGATGTCGCCAAGGGCGGCAGCGCCCAGCAGCGCGTCGCAGATCGCATGAAGCAGCACGTCGGCGTCGCTGTGGCCGAGAAGGCCCCGGTCGTGGTCGATCTCCACGCCGCCGATCACGAGCTTGCGACCGGGCACGAGCGGGTGGACGTCGAATCCCTGGCCGATGCGCATCGGCTAGAAGGGCACGCGCCCCTGGCGCTTGAGGATCATCTCCGCCAGGACCAGGTCTTCGGCGAAAGTGACCTTGAGGTTGCTGTTCTCGCCCTGCACCAGGCGCGGCGCGCTGTAGCCCACGCTCTCCACCGCCTGCGCCTCGTCGGTCGCGTCGGGCCGCGCCTTGAGCCCGCGACGGAGCACGTCGTAGCGGAACATCTGCGGGGTCTGGGCGCGCCACAGGTTCAGCCGCGGGATGGTTGCGGCGACGCGCTGGTTCTCGTCAGCGCTCTTGAGCGTGTCGCTGAGCGGCATCGCCAGCAGGCCGCCGATGGGATCGTCGCCGATCTCGTCGAGGAACTGCTCCACCAGTTCGGTCGTGACACAGGGGCGTGCGGCGTCGTGCACCAGCACCCAGTCATCCTTGCCGAGGCGCTCGCCGATGTGCGCGAGGGCGTTTCCCACCGATTCCGCGCGCGTGTTTCCCCCGACGAAGGACGGCTCGATCTTGTCGGGAAAGGTGCTCCAGTCGTGCTGGCCCCAGTGGCGGTCCAGCGGCGAGAGCACCACGCACACGCAGCCGATTCGCGAGACCGCCGCGAGCGCCTCGATCGAGTGGAACATCATCGGTTTCCCGGCGATCGGCAAGTACTGCTTCGGAAGGGCATCCCCGATGCGAGTGCCCTGGCCTGCCGCAGGCACGATTGCGAAAACTTTTGGCATGGCAACCACGTATGGTGGTCTGCATTATGGACCATTTCCGCGCCGCTCCTGCGCGGTCAAGTACACTGGGGTCCCATGACGGCGCGGCGATTCCTGACGCTCCTCATCGCCTGCTTCGCGGCCGGCTGCGAAGAGCCCCCCAAGCCCATCGCGCCGATCGCAACCTCGGGCGAGCTGGTCGTTCTCACGGTGAATGGCCCGGCGACCTACTTCGAGGACGCGCAAGGGCTTGCCTCGGGATTCGAGTACGACCTCGCGACGCTCTTCGCGCGCGAGCTCGGGGCCAAGGCCACGTTTATCGTGACCGACAATCCCGCCCACATCGACAAGCTGCTGCGCGCCGGCCAGGCGCACCTCGCCGCCGCCGCCCTCGCGCGCCATTTCGATTTTCCCGGCGGCCTCGCGTGGGGCCCCGCCTACTTCACCACCCAGCACCAGATCGTCGGCCGCGGCGCCGATCCCGCCAAGCCCAAGGCCCTTGCCGACATCGCCGAGAAGCGCGTGGGCGTTATCGACGAGTCAGTTGCGGAGTACCTCCTGTCGGGACCGACCCCATTAGGGCCGCACGTCGAGCGCCTCCCTCCCGGCACCTCGACCGCTGACCTGCTCGAACGAGTCGCCCGGGGAAGCCTTGACTACGCGCTGGTGGAATCGACGCGCTTCACGCTCGCGCGACGCTACTTTCCGCAGCTCGAGGTCGCCTTCAACGTGGCCAAGCCCGCCGAATATGCGTGGCTGGTCTCCCCCGTCGACAAGCGCCGCATCCTGTCGGCTGCAACGCCCTTCTTCGAGCGTATCCGCAAGGACGGCACGCTGAAGCGCCTGGTGGATCGCCACTACGGCCACGCCGCGCGCCTCACCGCGGTCGACTCGGTCACGCTGATGGAACGGATCACCACGCAGCTGCCGAAGCTCAAGATCCACTTCGAGGAAGCCGAGCGGGTGAGCGGTATCGACTGGCGCCTCATCGCGGCGCTTGGCTACCAGGAGTCGCACTGGGACGCCCAGGCCGTCTCCCCCACCGGTGTTCGCGGCCTGATGATGCTCACCGACGAGACCGCCGAGCGCCTGCAGGTCAGGAACCGCCTCGACGCGCGCGACAGCATCATCGGTGGCGCGCGCTACTTCGCGCTTCTCAAGGAATCGATCAGCCCGCGCATCGCGGAGCCCGATCGCACCTGGTTGGCGCTCGCCGCC
>JANNKG010000531.1:0-6130 GCA_031396185.1 Burkholderiales bacterium
TCCTCGGCCTCGTTGTTGCGGCCCACGCGGCGAAGGCACAGTCCCGCCGACAGCCACGCCTTCTCCGGCGAGGTGTACTGCGTGTCGCTCGCCGCCCGCACCATCATCTCGAGACCGCGCTGGGTCTCGCTCCTCAGGCACAGGAACCAGCCGAAATTGTTGAGCACCTCGGGGTTGTTGGGCGAGATGCGCAGGGCCCGATCGAAGGATTCCCGCGCCATCACATCCTCGCGCAGCTCCATGAACACCAGCGCAAGGACGTTGTGGGCCGGGTAGTAGGTGGAATCGTCCTTGAGCGCCAGGCGCGCCTCCGAAAGCGCCACGGCGAAGTTGCCGCGCGCGTAGTACTCGCCGGCGAGCGCGGTATGCACCTCGGCGCGGCGGCGGTTGTCGGCCCCGCCGGTGTCGGTGACCGGGCGCGTCTCGAGGGTGCTCTGCGTCGCGCATCCGGCGGCCAGCAACAGGAAGAAGACGGCGAACAATCGGCTCACTCAGGGCCTCGCTTGGCGATGGAGTTGGACGGGCCTGCTTTTCATGCGGTTGACCACCTGGCCGGCGAGCTGCCCGCAGGCCGCGTCGATGTCGTCGCCGCGGGTCTTGCGCACGGTGGCGATGAATCCCGCCTCGATGAGGATCTTCTGGAAGAGCCGCACGCGATCGGGGTGCGTCTTCTCGAAGCCCGATTCGGGGAACGGGTTGAACGGGATCAGGTTCACCTTGCACGGCACCGTCGAGAGCGTGCGCGCCAGCTCCCTCGCATGGTCCGGCGCGTCGTTCACGCCCTTCAACATCACGTACTCGAAGGTGATGAAGTCGCGCGGAGCGGCCTCGAGGTAGTCGCGGCAGGCGTCGAGCAGGGTCGCGATCGGATAGGCGTCGTTGATCGGCATGATGCGGCTGCGGATCTCGTCGTTGGGGGCGTGCAGGCTCACGGCAAGGGCAACCGGCAGGGCGTCCTTCAGCTTGCGGATGTTCGGAACCACGCCGGAAGTCGACAGCGTGACCCGGCGGCGCGAAAGGCCGTAGCCATGGTCGTCGAGCATCACCGCCATCGCGTCGACCACCGGCTGGAAATTGTTCAGCGGCTCGCCCATGCCCATCATCACGACGTTGGAGACCGGGCGAAGGAACGCGCTGGCCTCCTCGCCTTCGGCCGGCACGAGGCGCGCCCCGCCCAGCTCCTCGAGCCGGCGATTCGCCACCCACAGCTGGCCCACGATCTCACCCGCGGACAGGTCACGGTTGAACCCCTGGCGCCCGGTCGAGCAGAACTTGCAATCGAGCGCGCAGCCGACCTGCGAGGACACACACAGCGTGCCGCGGCCATCCTCGGGAATGAAAACCGTCTCGATGTCGTTGCCGATGCCGACGTCGAAGAGCCACTTGAGGGTGCCGTCCTCGGATCGATGCTCCGAAATGATGGCGGGCGCGCGGACTTCGGCGCTCGCCTTGAGCTTGTCGCGCAACCCCTTAGCGAGGTCGGTCATGGCGTCGAAGTCGGCGACCCCGCGCTGGTGGATCCAGCGGAACACCTGCTTCGCCCGGAACGGCTTCTCGCCCTGGAGCGCGAACCATTCGGTCATCCGCGGCAGGGTGAAATCCAGCAGGTTGGTGATCTCGGCCATTTCAGCGCCTCTTGTGCCCGTCGTACTTCGTGCTGCGCGCGGCTATCGGCTGAACACCTGGGCCGTGGGGAAAAAGTAGCCGATCTCGCCCTGCGCGGTGTCCGGCGCGTCGGAACCGTGCACCGCGTTGGCGTCGATCGATTGCGCGAAGTCGGCGCGAATCGTGCCCGCGGCGGCTTTCTTCGGATCGGTCGCGCCCATCAGGTCGCGATTCATGACGATGGCGTTGTCGCCCTCGAGCACCTGGATCATCACCGGGCCCGAGATCATGAATTCGACCAGGTCGTTGAAGAATGGGCGTCCCCGGTGGACCGCATAGAAGCCTTCGGCTTCCTTGCGCGACAAATGGGCCATCTTCGCCGCAATGATCTTGAGCCCGGCCTTCTCGAAACGGGCATAGATCTGGCCGATGACATTCTTCGCCACGGCGTCGGGCTTGATGATCGAAAGGGTGCGCTCAACCGCCATTAAAAATCTCCGCTAAATAGATGAAAAGTTTAGCTTTTCATTTTAGCACACGGGAGCTTTACCGGCTACTCTCCAGCTCGGCTGGAAGCCCTCCTGGCCGGCCCCGCAGGCATATTCAGCGGCGATTCCCACCCCCGGGATCCAGACCAGGCGTCCCTCGTGGAACAGCAACGGCAATTTTTCCCGCTGCCACATGGGAATCTCGCGCTCCTGCAGCAGGTTCTTGAGGGTGCGCGTCGGGCGATCGAGCGCCAGGCGGATGGTCTCGCCGCCCGCGCGCGCGGCGAAGTACCACTCGCCGGGTCGTGCCGGATCCGCGGCGATCCCCTCCCCGCTGACGGCATCGAAGCGCACGCTGCCGCGATCCTCGCCCAGCTCGACTTCGCCCTCGCGCCGCCACGCGACCCGCCACGGCTCGCGCGCCCCAGCCCGGGCGACCGGCCCCAGGTCGCGCTCGATTCGCGCCTCGCCCTTGTGACGCACCACTGCGATGCCGGCGTGATCGACGCGTACGCGCGCATCGTCGCGCGCCTCGAAGAGTTGCCGGGACATCTCGGCCAGGCGCGCATCGGTAGGCATGGCCACCGCGTTTCGCGCGAGGAACGCGCGCAGCATGTTGGCACGGCGCTCGCTGGAGAGGCCGGGTGCGAGAGGCATGGGCTCGCCGGGGCGGGCGGGGACGCCGTCGAGCGTCGCGAGCTCCTCGAGAAGATCATGGGCCGAGCCCGCGTGGCGCGCGAAGCGCGCGGTCGCCTCGCGCCAGCCAGGAAGGCGCGCGTCGAGAAGCGGGCCTACATTGAGGCGCAGGAAGTTGCGCTCGAAGCGGGTCGATGCGTTGGACTCGTCCTCGATCCAGCGCAGCCCCTGCGATTCGGCGTAGGCCAGCAGCTGCGCGCGCGAATACTCGAGCAACGGGCGAAAAACCTGCACGCCGGTGCCCCGCAGGAGGCGCAGCTCGGGCATTGCGGCGACGCCCTTCAGGCCGGTGCCGCGCATCAGTTGCAGCAGGACGGTCTCGGCCTGGTCGTCGCGGTGGTGCGCGAGCGCCACGTACGGTTCGGGACGCGCGGCGAAGGTTGCGTAGCGCGCGGTGCGTGCTGCCGCTTCGAGCCCGTCGCCCGAGGCATCGACGCGGATCGCCTGCACCGTGAGCGCGACGCCGTGGTTGGCGCAGAAACGCTCGCAGGATCGCGCCCACGCGTCGGCATTGGGGCTCAAGCCGTGGTTCACATGCAGCGCCGTGATCGGGTAGCCCGCGGGCGCGACGTGATTCGCGAGCACCTCGAGCAGCACGGTGGAATCGACTCCCCCGGAGAAGCCGGCGCAGATCGCCGACCCGGGCGCAACGGCGCGGGTGACGCGTTCGGCCACTTCAGCCGCGAACGGGCTCGCGCCCATGTGCCCTCCTACTCCGCCAGTTCCCTGAACTTCCCGTAGTTTACCCAGCGCTCCTGGCGACGCTCGAGGAGGGCGTCGGGCGACAGGTCCTGCAAGCTTCGCAGGGCCTCGTGAACGGCCTTCTTGAGGTTCTTCGCGGCCTCGGCGTGATCGCGGTGCGCGCCACCCACGGGCTCGGGAATGACTTTGTCGATCACGCCCAGCGACTTAAGCCGTGGCGCGGTGATGCCGAGGCTCTCGGCCGCTTCATTCGCGTTGTCGGCGCTCTTCCAGAGGATCGCGGCGCACCCCTCGGGCGAAATCACCGAATAAGTCGAGTACTGCATCATCAGCGTGACGTCGCCCACGGCAATCGCCAGCGCGCCGCCCGAGCCGCCCTCGCCAATCACCGAGACCACCACCGGCACGCGCAACCCCGCCATCGCGTAGAGGTTCTTGCCGATCGCTTCCGACTGGCCGCGCTCCTCCGCACCGATGCCGGGGTAGGCACCGGGCGTGTCGACGAAGGTCAGCAGCGGGATGCCGAATTTCTCGGCGAGCTTCATCAGGCGCAGCGCCTTGCGGTAGCCCTCGGGGCGCGGCATGCCGAAGTTGCGAAAGATCTTGTCGTTGGTGTCGCGGCCCTTCTGGTGGCCGATCGCCATCACGCTCTGGCCATTGAAGCGCGCCAGCCCGCCGACGATCGCGGAGTCGTCGGCGAAGGAGCGGTCGCCGTGGATCTCCTCGAAATCGGTGCAGATGGAGTTGAGGTAGTCGAGCGTGTACGGGCGCTGGGGGTGGCGCGCGACCTTCGAGACCTGCCACGCCGACAGCTTCGCGTAGATCTCCTTGGTGAGCTCGCGGCTCTTCTTGGAGAGCCGCTCGATCTCCTGCGAGATGTCGACGGCGCTGTCGTCCTGCACGAAGCGCAGCTCCTCGATCTTCTGCTCGAGCTCGGCAATCGGCTGCTCGAAATCCAGGAAGCTGGTTTTCACGAACTGGATGATAGTCGAAATAGTTAGGGTCAGACTCCATTTATTTCCCCTACAATCTGGCGCCATGGGCCATCGACTCACAAAGATTGTCACCCGCACCGGCGACGACGGCACCACCGGGCTGGGCGACGGCGCGCGGGTTGCGAAAGACGCGCCGCGCATCGGCGCGATGGGCGACATCGACGAGCTGAATAGCGCGATCGGCTGCGTGCTCGCCGCGGCCGTGCCCGAGCCGGTGCGGATTGCGCTCGCCGCCGTCCAGAACGACCTCTTCGACCTGGGCGGCGAGGTCTGCATTCCCGGCCGCGAGGCGATGGCCGACCGGCACGTGGCGATGCTCGATGACGCGATCGCGGCGCTGAACGCGGGCCTGCCGCCGCTCAGGGAATTCGTGCTTCCGGGAGGCGATCCAGCGGCTGCGTCGTGCCACCTCGCCCGCGCGATCTGCCGTCGCGCCGAGCGCTCGCTGGTGGCCCTTTCGCACCGCGAGCCGGTGACGTCGCAGGCAATGCGCTACCTCAACCGGCTCTCGGACCTGCTCTTCGTCTCGGCGCGGGTGATCAACCGCGCCCGCGCGCGCCACGAAACGACGTGGAAACCGGGCGAGGCGGTCAAGGCGACATGACCGAGGATCCGGCACCGAAGCGCCTCGCCGACCTGCTCGCCCGCACGGCGCTTCGCGACCGCCAGGCGTTCGAGGCGCTTTATTCGGAGTCCCGATCGAAACTGTTCGGCGTCTCACTTCGTATAGTCCGTGAGAGGCCAATCGCGGAGGAAGTCTTGCAGGACTGCTTTGTCAGCATCTGGAATCGGGCATCCGACTACTCGCCGGCGAAAAGTGCGCCGATGACGTGGATGACGGCGATCGTGCGCAACCGCAGCTTGGACGTCGTGCGCCGCACGCGCGAGGAACCGGACATCGACGACACCCTGGCCGCCAAGCTGATCGACGAGACCGCCGCTCCGGTGCGCGAGGCCGAGGACCGCGCCGCCGCCCATTCGCTCCACAAGTGCCTCGAGCATCTCGACGCCGAGCAGCGCCAGTCGATCGCGCTCGCGTTCTTCCACGGCCTGTCGCACTCGGAACTCGCCGCGCACCTGGATCGTCCCCTGGGCACGGTCAAGACCCACATCCGCCGCGGCCTGCTGAAGCTGCGCGACTGCCTCGGGCACGCCTGACATGCGCAAACTCTCCGCCGACCTCGCCCACGCGCTCGCCGCCGAATACGTCCTCGGGACGCTTCGCGGGGGCGCTCGCCGGCGCCTCGAGGCGATCATGCGCGAGGACCGCGAGGTCGAAGCGATCGTGCGGCAGTGGGAGGCCAGCCTCACGCCCCTCGCCGCGCAGGTGCCCCCGGTCGAGCCGCCGGCGCGCCTCTGGAAGGGAATCGAATCGCGCATCGCGCCGGCCGCCGCCACCCCTGGCGAGTCCGGCGTTTGGGCAAGCCTCGGGTTCTGGCGCGGCTTCGGCCTGATGGCCGGCGGCGTGGCGTCGGTGTTTTTGGCCGCAGCCCTCTACCTTTCGAGCGGCCCTCGTGGCGAGCCGATCTTCGTCGCGGTGCTCACCGCGCCCGCCCCCGACGCGGCGCCGCGCATGGTGGTGTCGATGCATTCTCCCGACCTGCTGCGCGTGCGCATGGTCAAGCCCTGGCAGGAGGCGAGTGG
>JANNKG010000536.1:0-6604 GCA_031396185.1 Burkholderiales bacterium
CGAGGACCAGCCGCTCGAGCTCCTGCAGCGGGCCGGTGAGGGAGGTCGTGAGGTGAGGGACCATGGACGGTAGATGGGGGAAGGGCAGGACGCCCGTGGGGAGGTTCAGTCTACACGCTCCATCGCCGGCCAAATGCAGCCCGGGTCTGACACGTCCCGGCTGCTAGAATTCACGGTTCTCCAGCGATTCCCATGCACCTACACATCCTCGGCATTTGCGGCACCTTCATGGGCGGGCTCGCCAAGATCGCACGCGAGCGCGGCCACACCGTCACCGGCTGCGATTCGCAGGTCTATCCGCCGATGAGCGAGCAGTTGCGCACGCTCGGCATCGAGCTGCACGAAGGCTACGACGCGGCGCAGCTCGACGCGTACCCGGCCGATCTCTACGTCGTGGGCAACGCGATGACGCGGGGCAAGCCCGTGATCGAGGCGATCCTCGATCGCGGCCTCGCCTACGCATCGGGCCCGCAATGGCTCGCGGAAAACGTGTTGCGCGACAAATGGGTGCTGGCGGTGGCCGGGACCCACGGCAAGAGCACGACCTCGGCGATGCTTGCCTGGATCCTGGAGTGCGCGGGCCTGAATCCGGGGTTCCTCATCGGCGGCGTCGCGCACAACTTCGGCATCACCGCGCGCGCGACCGAATCGCCGTTTTTCGTGATCGAGGCCGACGAGTACGACACCGCGTTCTTCGACAAGCGCTCGAAGTTCGTGTGGTACCGGCCGCGCACCGCGGTGCTCGCCAACCTCGAGTTCGACCATGCCGACATCTTCCCGGACCTGGCGGCGATCGAGACGCAGTTCCACCACTTGGTGCGCGTCGTTCCCGCCCAGGGGCTGCTGGTGGTCAACGGCCAGCAGGCGGCGCTCGAGCGCGTGCTCGCCCGCGGTTGCTGGACACGAATCGAGCGCTTCGGCGCCGGGCAGCAGTGGAGCGTGGGCACGAGCCATCCCGACGATTCCTTCGACGTCTGCGTGGACGGCGCTCGCCAGGGCACGGTGCGTTGGCCGCTGATGGGCGAGCATAATCGCCAGAACGCGCTCGCCGCGCTCGCGGCGGCGCGCCATGCGGGAGTTCCCGTGAAGGCCGCGATCGAGGCGCTCGGGCGCTTCGAGGGAGTCAAGCGGCGCATGGAAGTGCGCGGCGTCGCCAACGGCATCACGGTCTACGACGACTTCGCCCATCACCCCACCGCGTTCGAGACGACGATCGCGGGGCTGCGCCGCCGCGTGGGCGATGCGCGCATCGTCGCGGTGTTCGAGCCGCGCTCCAATACGATGAAGCTGGGCACCATGCAGGACCGGCTCTCGAGCAGCCTGTCGGACGCGGACCTGGTGTTCTGCTACGCCGGCGACCTCGGCTGGGATCCTTCCCGCGCGCTCTCCGCCCTCGGCACGCGCGCCTATACGCACATCGACATGGGAACGATGATCGAGACCCTGGTGCGCGCGCTCATTCCGGGCGACCACGTCCTGGTGATGTCCAACGGTAGCTTCGGCGGGCTGCATGAAAAGCTCCTCGCGCGGCTGCAGGCGCCGGTCCTCGAAGAACGCCGGGAAAGCCACGAGCGCCCATGAAGTCCCTCGGCTACCGGATCCTGAACGTGTTCGCCCGCGAAGACCGCCTCACCGGCAACCCGCTCTGCGTCTTCGAGGACGGCAGCGGCCTCGACGATTCGACCCTGCAGGCGCTTGCGCGGCAGTTCAACCTTTCCGAAACGACCTTCATCCTGCCTTCGACCCGGGCGAGCGCGCGGGTGCGCATCTTCACGCCGTCCTATGAGATGCCGTTTGCCGGCCATCCGACGCTCGGCACCGCGCACGTGGTGCGCGCGCTGCGGGGCGGCGGCGACGCGGTCGCTCTCGAGATGGCGGCCGGCATCATCCCGGTGAACGCGATCGGCGACCGCTGGACCCTGCAGGCGATGGCGCCGCGCTCGCGCGCGCTCGAGATCCCCCGCGCGGAGCTCGAGGAAATCCTGGGCCTGAGCCCCGGGGACGTGGCCGAGTGGCCGCTGTGGGTGAACGCGGGCAAGGAGCAGCTGGTCGTGCCGCTGGCGAGCGCCGCGGCGGTGCACCGCGCGCGCCCGAAGCCCGACGCGTTCGGACGCCTGAAGAGCGTCGACGGACAGAGCATGGCGTACGTCTTCCACGACGCGGGGGACGCCGCGGGCACGGTCGAGTCGCGCTTCTTCTTCCCCGATCAGTCCGCAATCCTCGAGGACCCTGCCACCGGCTCGGCGTGCGCGAACCTCGGCGGCTGGTTCACGGTCATCCGGCCGCGCACCGACATCACGCGCCTCGTCTCCCAGGGTGCGGCGGTGCAACGGCCCTCGACGCTTTATCTCGACGTGACTCATGGTGCGATTCACGTTGGCGGCGAGGTGATCGAGCTCGGCCGCGGAGCCGTGCACCTCTGAAAACCATCGTCTACCTGCACGGCTTCATCAGCTCGCCGCAATCCCGCAAGGCGATCGTGCTCGGCGATTACGTGCGCAACTGCGTGACCGGCGTCGAGTACCGGGTGCCCGAGCTGCACCACCGCCCCGCCCGCGCCCTGGCGCAAATCGAGGCGGCCTGCGACGCGATCGCCTCTGGTGACCTCACGCTCGTCGGCAGTTCGCTCGGAGGCTTCTACGCCACGGTGATGGCGGAGAAGCTCGGCTGCCGCGCGGTCCTGCTCAACCCGGCGGTGCACCCGCACACGCATTTCCGCCGTTACCTCGGAGCGCAGAAGAACCTCTACACCGGCCAGAGCTTCGTCCTCACCGAGGACCACGTGGAAGAGCTGCGCGCGGCAGACCCGCCCGCCATTACCCGCCCCGGGCGGTATTGGCTGTTCGTCGAGACCGGCGACGAGGTCCTCGACTACCGCGAGGCCACCGCGTTCTACGCCGGCGCGCTGCACGTGGTGGTGCGCGGCGGGGACCACTCGCTGGTCTCCTTCCCCGAGCACATCCCCGAACTGGTGGACTGGGCGCTCGATATGCCGGCTGCGAAGAGCACGGTCGCGTTCGTGCCATGAAGCAGGTCCTGTTCGAGGAAGACGGCGCATTCCGCGTGGGCACGATCCTCGCGGAAGCCGGCGCGTCCTTCCAGGTGGAAGCGGCGCACGGCAAGCGCTCGAAGGTGAAGGCGACCGCGGTCCTGCTGCGCTTCGACGGTCAGTCCCTCGGCGCTTTCATGACGGAGGCGCAAAAACTGGCGGAAACCATCGATCCCCAGTTCCTGTGGGAAGTCTGTGGGCCGGAGGAGTTCGGCTTCGAAGCGCTCTCGCGCGAGTATTTCGGGCGTGCTCCGAGCCCGCAGGAGTCGACCGCGGTGGCGATTGCGCTGCATGCGAACCCGATTCATTTCTACAAGCGCGGCAAGGGCCGCTACCAGGCCGCGCCCGAGGAAAACCTCAAGGCCGCCCAGGCGGGCGTGGAGAAGAAGCGTCGCCAGCAGGAGCAGGTCGACGCGTGGGCGGTGGACCTCGCGGCGGGAAGGATCCCCGAGGCCCTTGCGGCCAAGCTCGACACGCTGCTCTTCAAGCCCGACAAGATGAGCCTCGAATGGCGCGCCCTCGACCAGGCCGCCGCGGGCGCGGGCCTGTCGCACCCGCGCCTCCTGGCCGCGGCCGGAGCGCTGGCGGGTCCCGAGGATTATTTCCTCAGGCGCTTCACGTTCGAATTCTTTCCGCAGGGCACCGGCTTTGCGCCGGTCGAGGGCCTGCTCGAGCCCGCGAGCCTGCCCGAGGCGCGGGTCGCCGCCTTTTCGATCGACGACGCGGAGACCACCGAGATCGACGTCGCCTTTTCGGTGGAGCGGCTGGATTCCGGGCGGCTGCGCGTGGGCGTGCACATCGCCGCCCCGGCGCTCTATTTCGGCACCGGCCATGCGCTCGAAGCCGTCGCGCGAAGTCGCCTGTCCACGGTCTATTTTCCCGGTGGCAAGATCACCATGCTCCCGGAGGCGGCGGTCGAGCGCGCCACGCTTGCCGCGGGGCGGCGCGTAGCAGCCGCGTCCCTGTACCTCGACGTGGACCCGGTGAGCCAGGAGATCGCGGGATCCGAATCGCGGATGGAGTGGGTGACGATCGCCGACAACCTGCGCCTGGCCGATCTCGACCAGCGCCTCGACGAGGCGGCCGTGGCCCGGGGCAGCATCGAGGGCGTCCATGGCGAGGACCTTTTCGCGCTCTGGAAACTCGCAAAGTTCCTGAAGGCCGCGCGCGGCGCCGGCGACGAGCGCACCGACCGGCTGGACTATACGTTTCGCGTGGACGCGGGGCGCGTGGCGATCGAGCCGCGTCGACGCGGAACGCCCGTCGATACCCTGGTCGCCGAGCTGATGATCCATGTGAATTCCACCTGGGGGAAGCTCCTCGCCGAGCGGGGCTTCGACGCCCTCTACCGCAACCAGAAGGGCGGCAAGACCCGCATGGAGGTCATCCCCGCCGCCCACGAATGGCTGGGGGTCACCCACTACGCGTGGGCGAGCTCGCCACTCCGGCGCTACACCGATCTGGCCAACCAGCGCCAGCTGGTGGCGTTGCTGCAAGGGCTCGAGCCGGCCTATTCGCGCGACACCCTGGTGGCCGCGGCGCGCGACTTCGAGGCGGCGTACGAGGCCTACGCCGAGCACCAGCGGGCGCTGGAGCGCTACTGGTGCCTGAGGTACCTGGTCCAGGAGGGGATCGAGACCGCCGATGCGAGCATCGTTCGCGAGGAGTTGGTGCGCATCGACGGCATGCCGCTGGTGTGCCGCGCCATCGGCCTGCCCTCGTCGGCGCCCGGCGAGCGGGTGCGCGTGGCCTTCGGCGAGGTGGACCTCTGGGAGGCCCACGTCCTTTGCCGCTACGCGGGGAAATAACCCGCTACAATTCCGCTTCATGTCGCAACGCCACCGAGAGCCGCAGCGCTGCCGATGCAGTTGAGGCAGCCTTCCCCCGACGCCCTCGTCTCCTTCTCCGACTTCCTGCTCGAACGCTTCGGCCTGGTGGCGACGATGCAGGTGGCGATCGTGGGCTCGATCGCGTTCCACATCGTCGCGATCGTGGGCCTCGCCTTCAAGCTTCCGATCATTCCCAAATGGGATGCGCCCCACAACGTGATGGACGTGGTGCTGGTGAACGCGAAAAGCGCCACCAAGCCGGTGAAGGCCGACGCCCTCGCGCAGGCGAACCTCGATGGCGGCGGCAATACCGACCAGAAGCTGCGCGCGAGCAGTCCGTTTCCCGCGGTCGATGACCGGGACCCGAGCCGCGAGATGAAAGCGGCCGAGAGCCGCATGCGCCAGCTCGAGGCCGAGGCGAAGGAGTTGATGACGCGCATGAAGTCGACCGCGACGGTCGCCACCGTGGAAGTCGCGCCGAAGGGCGCCACCAGGACGGACGCCGAGGCACGCGACCTGGTGGAGAAGAGCCTCGAGATCGCCCGCCTCGAGGCGCAGATCCGCCGCGACCACCAGGCTTACCAGGAGCGCCCCAAGCGCAAGTTCGTCGGGGCCCGCTCCCAGGAATACCGCTTCGCGCAGTACGTCGACAACTGGCGGCTCAAGGTCGAGCGGATCGGCAACCTCAACTACCCCGCGGAAGCGAAGACACGCCGCCTCTACGGCTCGCTGCAGCTGACCGTCGCGATCAAGGCCGACGGCGAGGTCGAGGCAGTGGAGATCAACCGTTCGTCGGGCCACAAGGTGCTCGACCAGGCGGCAATTCGCATCGTCCGCCTTGCCGCACCCTTCGACCGCTTCCCGGACAACATCCGGTCGGACACCGACATCCTGCACATCACACGCACCTGGAGCTTCACGCGCGGCGACCAGGTGTTCGCCGACTAGCCTCCGGAGTGACGGTTTGTCACCGCCGCTGCCAACCATGGCGCGGTGGTCACCGATGGAGCGCGCCGCGCAACTTGGGTGAGTCGCCCGCTACGCAAGGCAACCGATCGTGACGGACGCGGCTGCCGGCCTGCCGTAGGTTTCTAGGCGTCCCTGCCCCTGAATCCTTCGAGGAGTCCCGACGCATGAAAGCCCTGCTGATCGCCCTTGCCCTGGTCGCGCCCGCCGCCGCCCTCGCCCAGAACACCGCGGCACCGCGCGATGGCGGCTTTCACGCCCGCCTTTTCGAGCGCTATTGCGAGAAGTTGCGCGAAAGCCCCGAAACCTACGTGCAGTTCGTTCGACGCTTGCAGCCCGTGCATGGCTTGACGGTTGCCGACTTCGCGCCCGAGCACCAGGGTGCACCGGTGCGCGCCGATTGCCGGGTGCCGCCCGCGCGTGTCGCCGCGGTGCACCGCGCCCTGGCGCAGGAAAAGCGCTAGCTGCGCGCCCGCCCGTAGAGCGCAAGCGCGCGCTCGCGCTGGGCGGCGTGATCGACCACGGGCGCGGGGTAGTCGCGCCCGATCACGCAGCCGGCTTCGATCTGCGCCAGCGGCGGCAGGGTCCAGGGCGCGTGGATGAACGCGTCGTCGACCCGCGCGAGCTCGGGCAGGTAACGACGGATGAATTTCCCGCCCGGGTCGAATTTCTCCGACTGCGACACCGGGTTGAAGATGCGAAAGTAGGGCTGCGCATCGCAACCCGTGGAGGCGGCCCATTGCCAGCCGCCGTTGTTGGC
>JANNKG010000538.1:0-5049 GCA_031396185.1 Burkholderiales bacterium
TCCTTCACACCGAACGGTGACACAGGTTATGGGTTCATCGCCGGCGTGTCTGTTCGCAAACGAACGCAGCCAGTCGTTGAGAGTCCCTGCCGGCCAAATCGGCCGCTGCGATCACGGTGAAACAAAAAAGGCCTGTCTTTCGACAAGCCTTTGTAATTCTGGCGCGCCCGGCAGGATTCGAACCCACGACCCCCTGGTTCGTAGCCAGGTACTCTATCCATCTGAGCTACGGGCGCGCTGAAGAGCGGAATTATAACGATTTTTTGCTCGAATCGCGACCTCCGGTAGGCTGTAGGCATGCCCGCGCCAACGCGCCAACGCCCACCAGCAGGGGAAATCCGATGAAGAGCCTGATCGCCGTCGCCGCATTGTTGCTCGCATCAACCGCGGCCGCCCAGTATCCCGACAAGCCCATCCGGCTCGTCGTGCCGTTCGCGCCGGGCGGCGTAACCGACACCAGCGGGCGCGTGGTGGCCGAAGCGCTTGCCAAGCGGCTGGGGCAACCGATCGTGATCGAGAACAAGGCGGGCGCGTCGGGCAACATCGGCACCCAGGGCGTGGTGAATGCCACACCCGACGGCTACACGCTGGTGCTGGGTTTCGATGGAACGCTGGTCATCAATCCCCACGTGTTCGCGAATTTTCCGTTCGACGTCGCGCGCGATCTCGAGCCGGTCGGCAAGATCGGCGATGCGACGCTGATCATCGTCGCGCACCCCTCGTTTCCGGCAAAGACGCTCCCCGAGATGATCGCCCATTCGAAGAAGGAGGCGGGTGGCCTTTCGTACGGCACCTCGGGGGTCGGGGGCACGCCGCACATCGCCGGCGAGCTCCTCAAGCTGCGCACCGGCGCCAACCTGACCCACGTTCCCTACAAGGGTGGCGGCCAGGCGATGACCGACGCGCTCGGCGGCAACATCCCGATCGTCTACACCGCCATCGCCGGCGCGATGCAGCACGTGAAGGCGGGCCGGCTGGTGCCCATCGCGGTGTCGAGCGCCAGGCGATCCCCCTCGCTTCCCGACGTGCCCACCTTCATCGAAGGGGGCGTTCCCGACTTCGAGGCGAGCTCGTGGGTGGCGATCCTCGCTCCGGCGAAAACCCCGAAGGCCGTGATCGAAAGGCTCAACCGGGAATTGAACGCGGTGCTCACGGATCCGGCGATCGTGGAAAAGTTGGCCAACCTGGGCATCGTGGCAACCCCCGGCGCGCCGCAGCAGCTTGCAGACCAGATCAAGGTGGACTTCGCCAAGTACGGGCTGGTGGTGAAAGCCGCCGGCATCAAGGCGGAATAGGGAAACTCACCAGCCGCCGAAGCGCTCCCAGGTCTCGGCGACCCGGCCCTCGCGGATCACCTGGTATTCGGCGTGCTGCGCGGCGGTGGCACACGCGTGGTTTGGCAGGATCCGCAACAGCGAGCCCACGGGGAAACGGTCGAAATCGACCGGCCCCCCACCGCGTCGCGCGACGATGCCATGCTCCTGGTTTGCGTCGACCACGACCCAGTCGTCGATCGGTTCGCCGCTAACATCGCAAACCACCCCATAGCCCTGGTCCACCTTCTGCTGGGCGGTACCGCGATCGCGTGACAGCGCCATCCAGCCGGCGTCCGTGAGGATCCAGTTCTTCTCGCGCTGGTGGCCGATCACGGTGGCGAGCACGGAGATCGCGATATCCGCGAGCTTGCAAACGCCGAGCCCCGCCATGACGAGGTCGTGGAAGACGTAGACGCCGGTGCGCACTTCCGTCACGCCGGCAAACGATTCGGCGAAGGTCGCGGTAGGCGTCGAGCCGACGCTCACCACGGGGCATGCGCGCCCGGTCGCGCGAATCGCTTCCGCGCTTGCCACCACCGCGGCGCGCTCCCGCGCCGCCACCTCGCGAATTCCCTGGGTATCGCCGCAGTTGTACGAGTCGCCGGCGTGGGTCATCACCCCGCGCAAGTCATCCCCGAGCGCCTCGCTTACCTCGAGCAAAAGCTTGTCCCCGGGCGTGACACCGGCGCGATGGCCGTCGCTGTCAATTTCCACGAGCGCGGGAATGCGCACGCCCGCCTTCGCGCTCGCCACTGCCAAGGCCCGAGCCGCATCCACGCTGTCCACGATAGCCGTGATCTGCGCACCCCGCCGGATGAGATCGGCCAGGCGCGGCACCTTGTGGGGCACCATTCCGACGGCGTAGAGCATGTCGCGGAAGCCGTAATCGAAGAAATACTCGGCCTCGCGCAGCGTCGAGACCGTGATCGGGCCGACGGTCGCATCGAGCGCGCACTGCGCAACTTCCACGTTCTTCGCGGTCTTCACGTGCGGGCGCAGTGCGACCCCGTGCGCTCCCATGCGCTCGCGCATTCGCCGGCAGTTGGCATCGAGCTTGGCAGCGTCGAGCAGCAGGGCGGGAGTGTCGAGGGATTCGAGCATGACGGCCTTCACAAATGGGCTGCGGCGTGGCTTCGGAACTGCGCGCGGAAGCGGCTTTCGCCCCCTTGCGCGGGATGGCGAATATACCCCGCGCACGCCGCCTCGTCCCAAAGTCCCAGCGCCTCCTCTGCCACCTTGCCCACGGCGAGAATCGCCAGCTTATGGCTGAAGCACCCGAGGAGCGCATCGAGCGCCGCCCTGCCCTGCTCGACCTCGGTGCGCCGCGGCTTGCGATTGCTCGACGGCCCGCACGGACCTGCCGCGGCCCCCCCTTCGGCCGATCGATAGGGATGCCACGGAAAGGCGTTCCATAACACCACCTCGCGGGCGCAACCGGCGCGGTCCAGCTCGTCCCAGATCACCGCGGCGCTGCGCTCGCGCATGGGCTTGACGTCCGATGCGGCACTGGTGAGCTCCAGGGGCCGGCGGGCGACGAGATCGCGCTTGTGGGTGAGCTCGACTTCGGAGCAAAAGGCGATGCCGGTGAAGCGGCAGCCGCGATGGCTGGGTGCCTCGCCCAGCAACAGCACCCGTGCGCTTCGGTGACGCGCCTCGAGGTAGGCCGCCATGTTCTCCAGCCGAAGCTTGGGAGTGCCGGGACGAGGCGCGCGATCGCGCTCGTCGTGGTCGCGCCATGGATTGAAGACGCAGCTGGCGTCGGCGGGGCCCGAAGCGAGGATATCGAGGAAATCGACGGTTGCCGACATGCGAAAAATTATCGCATGCGCTCCTGCGGGAACGGCTTTACGCGGTGCGCAGTTGGATCAGGTACCAGACGATGAGCGCGAAAAGCGCGCCCGCCGCGCCCATGGCGAAGAGGATCGCGAGGACATCGACGCTCTGGACTCCGGCCGCGATGGCCGCCGTGGAGCAGAGGATCCCCATCAGTGCCATTGCCGCCGCGGCCATCGAGAAGACGATGCCTCGGGAGAGGCGAATGGTGCGCTGGGTGATAGCTCTCATGGATCAATCCTGCTCCACGGGAATCGACGTGCCTATAGGCGCCGTCCTACAGAGGGTTACTGCTGCAATGAGGGACGCGGCGGGTTTGTGACGAACCGCATATGAGGCTTCCCTGGCAAAGCCGAGAATCGCGGCATGAGCTCCACCCACCCCGCCTTCCGCTGGTCCGATGCATGGGTGCTCGCCTCGATCGCGGTCGGCGGCGGGCTCAAGGGCGCGATGCTGAAGGAAATCCTGGCCGCGGGCGACCTCATCAATCGCACTCCCTTCACCCCGCAGGAACTGCGCAGCGGCCTGGCGAAACTCTTTCACCGCGGCTATGCGATGCAGCTGGGGGAGCGATTCGTGATTGCCGGCGACGCGCGCGTGGAATTGGTGAACGCCCTGAAGGAGCCGTTCTCGTCGTTCAGCGTGATGCAATTCTTCGAAAATTTCCTCGATTCCAAGCCCTTCGACTCGGGCGACCGTGCCGGTGTCGATCCGGACTGGCGTTTCGACGCGCTCACCGACGAGATGGTGGCCGCCGCCCGAAAGCAGTACGAAGCGGAAGCCGCAACGCTCGGCGCCGAAGCCCTGGAATCGCACCACCACTGAGTCAAGGGGCGCCCCCGGGCACCGCGGAGAATTTTCCCGCCATCGCGGGGAGGAAGGCCTGTGCTCGCCACAGCGCCGCAAGCTCGTCGATCCACCGCCGGCTCCAGGCGCGCGCCTGGTGGTCGTCGATCGCGGACTTCGCCGCCCCTCCAAGCTGCGCTCGCATCCCGGCGTTCCCATGGAGCGTGCGCATCCACTGCACCGCGTCCTCCAGCACCGGCTCGGCCCACTGCGCATGGCGCCCGGTGAAGTCCGGCCTGAGGAATCCCAGGCTCCCCGACACGCGGCCCAGGCGATATCGCACCGGAGCGCCGTTGCGGTAGTCCATGAAACTCATGTTCCCCGACCACGCCGTGGCAATGACGGGTTTGCCGAGCGCCATCGACTCCATCAACCCCAGGCCCAGGCCCTCTCCGCGGTGCAACGACACATAGACGTCGCTGCTCGCATAGAACGAGAGGACTTCGCGGTAGTCCATGGGCTCAACGAGGAAACGGATCCGCGAATCCCCTCCTGCGGCCTGCACCATGGCATCGAGGACGGCTTGCGCTGGCGGCGTGCTCGAGTGGTTCATGCGCACCGCCAGGCACACGTCAGGCTCCTGCGCTGCGAAAGCCGTGCGGAACGCCTGGATCGCGCCGAAGGGGTTCTTGCGCGCCGGGTCGCTGTTGGGATCGAAACTCACCGCGAATACCGTGGCGGTGGCGGGCAGGCCGAAGCGGTCGCGATCCGGCGCGATTCCCTGGGGGAGCGCCAGCGGGTGCGGCGCGTCGATCACCGGAGTGACTATCAGCCCGTTGGCCATTACCTGGCCGATGAATCCCGAGCCCGCGAGGACGGCATCGAAACGACTGAGGTTCGGGATCCACGAAGGGGGAACTGCGGAGGCTTCCCACCAGAGGGAAGCGGCGTGGAAGCGGCGCGGCGACAGCAACCACGGAAGCTCGCTGAATATCGTCTCGAGCGCGACGATCTGCACCACGTAGAGATTGATCGGGTGGCGCAGGTCTTCAGGAACGGCGGCGACCGGGGCGTGGATCCCCTCGATCGGAAGCCTGCCACCCCAGGGATGCTG
>JANNKG010000589.1:0-11135 GCA_031396185.1 Burkholderiales bacterium
CACGCAGGCCATCGGCGTCGCGGCCGAGCTTGGCATCGCCGACCTGATCGGCCGCGGCACCAACGACCTCGCATCCCTCGCGTACGCGACAGGCTGCAAGCCCTCCTCGCTGCACCGCCTGCTGAAGGGCCTGGCGAGCCTCGGCTTGTGCGTGGAAGAGCCCGCGTCGAGCTTCAAGCTCACGCCCTTGGGCGAACTCCTCGCATCCGATACCGAGCCCTCGCTGCATACCTCGGCCATCTGGGGCGCACGCCATGGGTGGAATCTATGGGGCCGCCTGCAGGAAAGCGTTCGCAGCGGTGAAAGCGCGCGCGCGCTGGCGGGCCAGAGCGCCGGCTACGCCCACCTCGAAGGGGACCCCGCGGCCGCCTCGACATTCAACTGCGCGATGGTGGAGCTCACCGGGCTCATCGCGGCCGACGTGAGCCGCGTCCATGATTTTTCGCGGGCGAAGCGCATCGTCGATGTGGGCGGCGGATACGGAAAGCTCCTGCTTGCTCTCCTGGGCATGCATGGGCACCTGCGCGGAGTGCTCTTCGACCTTCCCCATGCCATTGACGGCGCACGCGCCCGCATCGAAGGCTCCGAGCTGGCGGGGCGCTGCGAGTTAGTGGCCGGGGACTTCTTCAAGAGCGTGCCCGCGGGTGCCGACGCCTATCTGCTCAAGAGCATCGCGCACAACTGGGACGACGAGCGCGCGGCTGCGATCCTCTCCCATTGCAGGCGCGCCATGCCCCGACATGCACGAGTCCTGCTCATGGAACGCGTGATGCCCGAACGCATCACCGGCAACGGCGCCGATCGCAGGACCATCCGGGCGGACCTCAACATGCTGGTCTCGCATTCGGGCCGGGAACGCACACGCGTCGAATTCGAGGCGCTTCTCGCGCGGTGCGGCCTCGAGCTGCGGAGTGTCGAGGCGCTGGCGCTCGGCTTCTGCCTTATCGAGGCTTCGCCGGCTTGATCACTGGACCGCATCCACCTTCACGCGAAACACCCATCGCGCGATCGCGAGGGGCACGAAGATGGCGAGCATCAGGATCACGCTATAGGCACTCGCCAGGGCCAGCCGGCCGCTATCGACCTGCTGGAAGATCTCGATCGGCATGGTGCTCATGCCGCCGTAGTACAACACGATGGTCGCCGACAGCTCCGAAAGCGAGGTGACCCACATGAGGACCGCCGCCGCGGCCACCGCCGGCCGGATGAGCGGCATCACCACTTTGAAGAAGCTGCGCAAAGGCGGTACCCCAAGGCTCACCGACGCTTCCTCGATCGAATCTCGCACATTGTGCAGCGGCCCCACGGCGGCGCGGACGCTGTTGGGGATGCGGCGCAGGAAATAGGCGAGCGCCATGATGATCCACGTGCCGGTGAGCACCAGCCAGCCGGTATTGAAGGTATTCACCAATGCGATGCCGAGTACGGTGCCGGCGATGGTGAGCGGCAGCATGACGAGCACATCAAGCGTGCCAGTGAGCGCTGAGCGACGCTTCACCACCAGGTAGGCCACGGCGACGGAGAAGATCACGCCGGCGACGGTGGCGATGGCGGCGAGCGAGAGGGAATTCCACAGCGGCTGCATCGACTTGCTCAATGCGCTGGCCATGTGCAGCGTCGTGAACCCTCCATAGCTCAGCACCGGTCCGCGTGACGGCGTGAAGGCGGTGATCACCGCGACCACCGCCGGGGCGAGGGATAACACCACGACCAGCACCACCACGGCGGCGGCAACGGTGCCCGGAAGGCCGCTGATCGCAATCGTCGCCGGCGTGCGTCCCGACTCCATCTGGTACTGACGGCGCTCGATCAGGAGTTTCTGCGCCGCCAGCATGACGACGCCGAGCATCACCAGGATCGAGGCCATGATGGTCTGCATCTGCGGGTTGCCGCCGAGCTCGCTCACGAACTCGTTGTACGCCTTGACCGCCAGCACCGGCATGCGCGCGCCGAGGATCGCCGGGATGCCGAAGCTGCCGATCACGTGGGTGAAGACCACCAGGGCCGCGCCGAAAACCGACGGCAGGATGAGCGGGAGCGTCACGCCCGTGAGCACACGAGCAAGTGGCCGCCCGAGGCTCATGGCCGCCTCCTCGAGATTGCGATCGACCGCTTTCAGGCCCACCAGGATCATCACGAACGCGTAGACGTAGCTGTTGAGCGTCATCACGAAGATGAGGCCCCACCAGGAATAGAGCGAGCCGATCTGCCAGCCCGTGGATTGCAGCCAGGTGTTGACGATGCCCTGCTGCCCGAGGATGAGCGTCCACGCCGCGGCCACCACCACGTCGGGAATGACGAGTGTCACCAGGGGGAGTGCGGCCACCCAGCCCGCCAGCGGAAACCGGCACCGCGCCACCAGGACTGCGAGCGCCCCGCCCACCACCATCGAGGTTGCGGTCACCGCGCCGCCCAGGATCAGCGTGTTCCAGAGCGAGTCGCGATACCCGCGGTTCTTGAAGAAGGTGGCGTAGCCGCCCAGCCCGTAGCCGCCGTCGTTGCCGCGAAAACTGTACGCGAACGTCGTCACCAACGGCCAGACGAGGAAGAGGCCCAGGATCGCGAAGCCCCCCAGCATCACGAGGGTCCACGCCGGATCGCGCTTCCAGCGCAGGACCGCGCTCATTTGCCCTCCACCACCCGTGCATCTGCGGGAATGCGCAGCATGACTTCCTCGCCCCGCTCATGCGTTCGCCCGTGCTGCACGCTCCAGGTGTCGACGTGGATGAGGCCCACCGCCGTCCGTACCCGA
Source organism: Burkholderiales bacterium (assembly GCA_031396185.1). Classification (GTDB taxonomy): domain Bacteria; phylum Pseudomonadota; class Gammaproteobacteria; order Burkholderiales; family Usitatibacteraceae; genus Usitatibacter. Next base: position 2,753 of record JANNKG010000589.1, read on the forward strand.
TACCCCGTCACGCTGCCCCTGAACTCCACCCCTTCAATCACGCCCGCCATGTCATCCCCGAGGCTGGCCCCGCCAGCAATCGTCGGAGATCCAATTTCAATCTCCTCCCTCCTCACCACCTTGAATTTCCCATCGCCGGTCGGAATGAGATTCGCACTCCCCAAAAAATCCGCCGCATATCCACTCGCCGGCCGCGCGTAGATCTCCGAAGGCGCACCCATCTGCACGATCCTGCCGCGATCCATCACCGCCACGATGTCGGAGAGCGCCAGCGCCTCTTCCTGGTCGTGCGTCACGAACACCGTGGTCACCTTCGACTCGATCTGCAGCTCCCGTACCATCGCGCGCAATTCCACCCGCAGTTTCACGTCGAGGGCGGCGAGGGGTTCGTCGAGGAGCAGAAGCTGGGGATCGATCACCAGCGCGCGCGCCATGGCCACGCGCTGGCGTTGCCCACCGGAGAGTGTCGCGGGCGAACGATCCGCCATCGTGCCGAGCCCTACACGCTCGAGCAGCGCCATGGCCCGTGCCTTGGCCTCCTTCGCCGCGACGCCGCGCGCCTCCAATCCGTACATCACGTTGGCGAGCGCGGAGCGGTCGGGAAAGAGCGCGTAATCCTGGAACACCATGCCGACGCCGCGCTTGTGGACCGGGAGCGCCGTCACGTCGCGATCGCCGAACCACACCCGGCCGGAATCCGGGACCACGAAACCCGCGAGCATCCGCAACAGCGTGGTCTTGCCGCACCCCGAAGGCCCGAGGAGCGTGAAGAAGCGGCCGGACGGAATCTCGAGATCGAGATCGGTGAAGAGCGCGTGCCCGTCGTAGCGCTGGGTGACGCGGTCGAAGCGGATGCGCATGCCGGCATTTTCGCCCAGAATCGTGGTCATGGCTCGAACCACCCTCAAGCTCCCCAAGCCGGCCGATCGAACCGCGACGTCGAAACCCTCGACAGCGCGCGGCCGGCAGGCGCAGAAGCACGCCAATCGGCCACCGGCCGCTCCCGCGACGACACCTTCGCCGCCCAAACCTTCGGCACCTCGCCCCGCCCCACCGCCCAAACCTTCGGCGCCTCGGCCCGCCCCGCCGCCCAAACCGTCGACACCTCGCCCGTCCCCGCCGCGCTCCCCGTCGCACGAGAATCCTGACGATCCGCGCCTCTCCAAACGAATGAGCGAGCTGGGGCTGTGCTCGCGGCGCGAAGCCGACGAATGGATCGAGAACGGTTGGGTGAAGGTCGATGGCAAGGTCGTGGCCACGCTGGGCGTGCGCGTCCCCCGCGATGCGCGCATCGAGATCGATCCGGTAGCGGCACAGCACCAGAGCGAGCAGGTGACGATCCTTCTGCACAAGCCGGTGGGGTATGTCTCCGGCCAGCCCGAGGATGGACACGAGCCCGCAATGGTCCTGATCAAGCCGGAGAATCGCTGGGCCCAGGATCCGTCGCCCACGCGATTCGTCCACGGCCACCTTCGCGGCCTGGCGCCCGCCGGCCGCCTCGACATCGATTCCACCGGGCTCATCGTGTTCACCCAGGATGGCCGCGTCGCCAAGCGCCTGATCGGCGCCGACACCGAGGTCGAGAAGGAATACCTGGTGCGCGTGCAGGGCACGCTCACGGACGAGGGGATGAAGCTGCTGCGCCATGGCCTCGAGCTCGATGGCGTAAAGCTCAAGCCCGCCCAAGTGTCGTGGGCGAACGAGGACCAGCTGCGCTTCGCGCTGCGCGAGGGCCGCAAGCGCCAGATCCGACGCATGTGCGAGCAGGTCGGCCTCGTGGTGACGGGGTTGAAGCGCGTGCGCACCGGCGGCGTCCCCTTGGGGCCGCTGCCCGCGGGCCAGTGGCGCTACCTTCGCAAGGACGAGAGATTCTGATGACGGAACTCGAAGACCTGCGCGACGAGCTGCGGAAGTTTGCGACGGCGCGTGATTGGGACCAGTTCCACTCGCCCAAGAACCTCGCGATGGCGTTGTCGGCGGAGGCGGGCGAGCTGCTCGAAGTCTTCCAATGGCTCACCGAAGAACAGAGTCGCAGACTCACGCCGGAAGCGCAGGCGGCGGCGAGCGAAGAGATCGCGGACGTGCTCCTGTATCTCATCCGCCTCGGCGACCAGTTGGGCATCGATCCGGTGGCCGCAGCGCAACGCAAGCTCGTCGCGAACGCGCAGAAGTACCCGGCGGACAAAGCGCGGGGCAGCAGCAAGAAATACACCGAGCTCTAGGTGCAGGCGGCGCCGGTTGTTCAGTGGAGCGAGGACGGCGAGGCGCGCTCGGCGCACTGGCGCTCCGAACGCGGGGCGCCGCCTCCCAAAAAGATGGTGATCGCCGACGACCGCATGACCGCCGACGAGGCGTACGGGCTCGCATCCCAGGGCATCGGGCTGCTGTGGCGGGGCGACTTTCAGAATGCGCGCCAGATGCTGACCGCGCTCGCGAGCCGTGCCGATCGGCCGCCACGACAGCCGGGCAAGACACGGCGTGCTAACTCACCCTCTCCCCAGCCCTCTCCCACGCCACGTTCCACTCCTTGGGCGCCCGAGGGGGAGGGAGAAATTTTCAACCTCGAACGCCAATCCCGCGCGCAGCGCGCCCGCACCTTGGGCATGCTGCTGATCCCGCTCGATGCCGACTACGCCATTCCATTGCGGCGCGCGCCCGACATGCGGCAGGCATGTGTGGAAGCCTACGGCCCGGGGGTGGAGGCCTCGGTGGTGTCAATGCGGGAATTGCTGGGCGTGGTCGGCGCGCACGAGTGGCGCCGCAAAGGCATCGAGCTCCCGGCGGTCGGGGGAAGGATCCATCCCCACTACGGCGTGTTCGCACCGATTCGCAGCGAGTACGTCGATCTCGTCGCCGATGCGCCGCTGCCTGTGGCCCTTAAATCATCCTCGACCGCATTCGACATCGGCACCGGGACGGGGGTGCTGGCCGCCGTGCTCGCACGCCGCGGCATCGAGCGCGTGGTCGCGACCGACCAGGATCCCCGCGCGCTCGCGTGCGCCCGCGAGAACCTCGAGCGCTTGAGCCTCGCCGAACGTGTGGACGTGGTGCAGGCCGATTTATTTCCTCAAGGCCAAGCCGCGCTCGTGGTCTGCATCCCGCCCTGGGTTCCCGCGCGCCCGAGCTCGCCGCTGGAGCACGGCATCTACGATCCCGAGAGCCGCATGCTTCAGGGATTTCTGCGCGACTTGCCCGCGCACCTTGCCCCCGGCGGCGAAGGATGGCTGATCCTCTCCGACCTCGCGGAGCATCTCGGATTGCGCTCGCGCGACGAGTTGCTCGCGGCGATCGGCGGCGCAGGGCTGAAGGTGGTGGATCGCATCGACGCGCGTCCACGACATCCCAAGGTGTCCGATGCAACTGACCCACTTCACGGCGCACGCACGGCGGAGGTAACCTCCCTCTGGCGTCTTACCGTTTAGATCAACCAGGCCTCCCATGACAAAGCGTAGCCGCCTAGCGAATGTGATTTTTCCCTTCGGCCTCGCGGTGCTGCCCGCGCTCGCAGAACTCCCCGCGGCGCTCCTCGGCAAGCAGCGCGCCGCGAGCTCGCAGCTCGAATGGGAGATCCGGGATGCGGGCCACCCGATCCTGGGAAATATCCGCTTCGCGTTCCTCAAGACCCCGGTCGAGACGCCGGTGGGAAAAGAGAAGGTTTTTTCCCGCGCCTACTTCTCCTGCCAGAAAGGCGGCCGGTACGCGATCGAGCTGGCGAATGCGACCACGCCGGATGACCCCAAAGGCTTGCGGCCCCGCACGGACCCGCGCCTTTTCTGCAACCGGCCGATCCAGCCCTGGGACGAAAAGCTGGTTCAGGAGGAGCTGCTCGCGCGCTGGAGCGTAAACGAGATCGGCGACGCCTTGGCGCAAGGCTTCCGCCCATTTCCGCTGCGCGAGTGTGTTTCGATCCGCGTGGTGCAGGAAGTCAACTTGCCGCAGGGCTGGTCGCAGAAAAGCGCCAAGGTCGAGTTCGATCTCCTTCCTTACAACCGCGAGCTGGATTCGATCTTCGCCTCGTGCGGTGAGCTTTCGGCGTACGCGCCTGCTGCGCCTCCCCCACCTGCCGCGCCCGTCGCCCCCGCCCGACCTGCGGTCGCATTGGCGCCGCCGACACCCGCAATGCCAGCGCCACAACCCGGCGCGACATGGCAAACGGCGCGCGTCCTCTCGAGCAGCAAGACCAACATGCGCGCCGGCCCGACGCTACAGTCCGCGATCGTCGTGGAGCTCGACCCGGGCGCGACCGTCCTCGTCCAGCGAACCGGGAGCGAGTGGTGGCGGGCCAAGTCGTCGTCGGGTGCGATATACGAGGGCTACATCCGCCAGGACCGCCTCGCCTTCCCGTAAGTCCTACTTCCCCGCGACCAGCTCCTTCCACGAGGCGAGGAACGCAGGCTGCGCGGCCGAGGCCTTCACGTCGTCGATCGGCGCCACCTTGAAGCCAGTGATGCGCGGCAGGCCGACTGCGGTGGTGTCGACGTCGTCGCGGATCGGGCGGCGGAAGAACTTCTTCACCAACATCTCCTGCGCCTGCTTCGAGGCGAGAAAGTCGTAGAACTTCTTCGCTTCCGCGGGGTTCGGTGACTTCTTCACCAGCGCCATGCCTTCCGGCGCAATATAGGTGCCTTCGCTGGGATAGACGACCTCGATGTCCTTGTTGCCGCCGGAGACGTACTCCTGCGCGGCGTACTCCATCGTCATGCCGACGGCGAATTCACCCTTGGCGACGCCATCGAAGACCTGGGAGGCGGTGCTGGTGATGGTCGCGTTCCTGGCGATCCCCTTGAGCGGCTCCTTGCCGAGCGCTTGCTCGATGCCGTAGAGCGTCGCAAACGATGAGCTGGTCTTCTCCGGATCGCTCAGCACCAGGCGGTCCTTCCAGCGCGGGTGCGCGAGGTCCGACCACGTCTTCGGCATCGGATCGCCCATCAACGCGCGCTTGTTCACCATGATGACCATCACGTGGGCATTGGTGCCGGCCCAGAGGCCCGTGGAATCCCGGTAGCCCCCTTGCAGGCTCGCGTATTCGGGTGACTGGTAAGGCTCGAAGAATTCCTTGTAGATGCGCAGCACCGAGAAGCCGCCGGACCAGAAGATGTCGGCCTTGGGGGCTCCGGCTTCCGCCTTGATGCGCTGCATCATGGCGCCCGTGCTGCCGCGCACCGAGGAGATCTTGATGTCGGGATGCTTCTTGTTGAATTCCTCGGTGACCGCGTTGATCGCGTCCACGGTGTTGGAGGAATAGAGGACGACTTCTCCGGCGACTGTGGGGCCCGCGCCCAGGGCAACTGCGGCGAGGACAAAGGAAACGATGCGGGTGCGGCTCATGAGGTCTCCATGGGTGTTCGGGAGGGCTTGCCCCATTATCGCCCAGCTTCCGAGTAGCATCCTGCACATAACAGCAAAACGGGAGGCTCGCCATGGGTGTGAAACTGGACATCTTCGCCACCGAGGAGCATCCGCGCACCTGCGAGGCGGGGCAGACGATCTTCCAGACATACGACATGGGCGCCGAGATGTACGTCGTGCTCGAAGGCCAGGTGGAGCTCACCATCGGCGACCGCGTGGTGGAAACCCTCGGCCCCGGCGAGCCCTTCGGCGAGATGGCCCTGATCGACCAGGCGGCGCGCACCGCGACGGCCACCGCCAAGACGGCCTGCAAGCTGGCCGTCATCCCCGAGAGGCGCTTCCTCCTCCTGGTGCAGCAGGCGCCCCAGTTCGCCCTGCAGATCATGACGGTGATGGCCGACCGCCTGAGGAAGATGAACGCGCGGCTCTAGTTTTTTTTGATAAAATGCGGCTGTCTTCAACCCCATGAAGGGAGGTGATCGTGAAAAAGGCCCTGAATTTCGCCGTTGCAGTGGTGATGGATCACGCAGCGCTGGCTACGATCGCCTGAGCGGCGCGTTCCACCCTACCGCAACCGCGTAGGGACTCAGAAGGCCGGCCTAACCCGCCGGCCTTTTGTTTTGTGCGTCGCGTCTAAGCCGCCGACTCGCGGATCCGCTTGGCCACCGCCTTCACCTCGTCCATCTCCACGCGCGCGCGCGCCAGCTCCTCGGGGCTCGCGCGCTCGGGATTGGAGTAGTCGAGTTTCCATTCCGGCGACTCGCTCCAGCGCAACGGCGACTGCACCGTAGTGCGGGCGGCTGTCGCGGATTCGAGCGTGCGCAACGCGAGCTCCAACGTGAGCTCCTGGGACGCGCGGTCGCGCGGCTTGCCGGCGGCATTCCCCAAGGGGAAATCGCTGAAGAGCAGGCGCGGCACCCCGCAATGCTCGACGATGTCCTTCGCGCATCCCATGACCACGGTCGCGATGCCGTTGGCCTCGAGGTGGCGCGCGGCGAGGCTCATGGTCTGGTGGCAGACCGGGCAATTCGGCACCAGGACCGCGGCGTCCACGCGATCCTCGCGGCAGCGCGCGAGCAGGTCGGGCAGATCCACTTCGGTGGTGTGCCGCTGGCTGCGATTGGTGGGCAGGCCGTGGAAGCGGGGCGCGAGCGCGAAGCGCCCCCGCGCCGCGAGTTCACGCATGAGCGGCAGCGGAAACCAGGTGCCGCTGTCTTCGCGGGTCGTGTGCCGGAAGTCGATCGCCACGTGTGTGTTGCGCAGGTCGTGGTCGCGATCGCTATCACCCGAGAAGACGGTGAAGAACTTGGCGGCAGCGTTGTACGCCGCGCCCGGACCTTGAGCCCCTTTATCCGACTGGTACGGCGCGGCGGTTGTCACCAGCGCGACGATACAGTCGGCGAGCGGCTTCGCGAGCGGCTGGAACGGCACCTCGGCGAAATGCGCCCACCGGTACGGGTTGTCATACCCGAGCGCGAGGTACCAGGCGCGCGTGCGCTGCATGTAGGCAATGGCATCGACCATCGAACAAGTCTACTGCCGAACCCTCTTTCACGGAGCTGTCACACAACTGTCGCAAACTGCCTGGCCATGAGGCTATTGATCGCGACTGACGCTTGGGCGCCACAAGTCAACGGCGTGGTGACGGCCCTGGCCAATACGATCGCCTGCTTGCGCGGGTGGGGGCACGAGGTCCAGGTCGTGTCGCCCGAGGGCTTCCGGACGATACCGACGCCGTCCTATCCCGAGATTCCAATGGCGATCCTGCCGGGCCGCGAGGTCGCAAGGCGCATCAGGTCCTTCGAGCCCGACGCGGTCCACGTCGCAACCGAAGGGCCGATCGGGAATGCCACACGTGCCTTCTGCATGCGTCAAGGCCTGCGCTTCACCTCCGCGTATCACACGAGCTTCCCCGAATACATCGCCACGCGCACGGGGCTGCCGATCGCATGGACGTCGGCGTGGATGCGGCGCTTCCACGCGCCGGCCTCCGCGCTGCTGGTCGCGACCGAGGCGATGCGCCGGCTGCTCGAATCCCGGGGCTTCAGGCGAGTCACCGTCTGCCCGCTCGGCGTGGACCTGCAACTCTTCCATCCCGCGCCCGAGCGCTTCACCGACCTGCCGCGCCCCGTCTTCAGCTACGTAGGCCGCGTGTCGGTCGAGAAGGACCTGCCCGCCTTCCTGCGCCTCGACTTGCCGGGCACCAAACTGGTGGTGGGCGACGGCCCGGCACGCGCGAAGCTCGAGCGCCGGTTTCCCGACGCGCGCTTCGTCGGATACAAGATGGGCGCGGAGCTCGCGAGCTACTACCAGCGATCCGACGCCTTTGTCTTTCCCAGCCAGACCGACACGTTCGGCCTGGTGATGCTCGAGGCGATGGCGTGCGGCGTTCCGGTCGCGGCGCTCCCGGTGCGCGGGCCGCTCGACGTCGTGACGGATCCCGCGACCGGTGTACTCGATTGGGACCTCCGCAAGGCGGCGCTGGCGTCGCTCGCCCTCGACCGCCTCAGTGGCCGGCGCTACGCGGAGGGTTTCCCGTGGGAAACAAGTGCCCTCCGCTTCCTCGCGTGCCAGGTACCGGCGCGATCAACGGCGCCCGCAGACGTCCGAAGCGCGCCGGCCATCGCTGGCGAGGCAGCGGCCGAGCGGCGTCCGGTACGTGGCGAGATCCGCGGCTGACGCCTTGTATGCATGCAACACGCCCGGCACCAGGCGGAAGCTCGCCGGGAGCGTGGTGGGCGCGCCGCCCGAGGTAAGGAAGCAGCCCGTGGTCGCGCCGAGCGGGCACTGGACCGATGCCAGGTAGGGATCGGCCGCCGCGAAGTCGAAGTAGACGTCGAACTGCGTACCGCCCGCGTTCTGGGTGACGCTGTAATCGTTGTCGGTTCCCGCGAGGATCATGTGCGTGCCGTCGGCGAGCCGCGGCCCGATGGTGAGCCCTTCCCACTTTTCCGGCGACTTGTTGCCGAGCTCCGGCAGCGTATTGGCCGCGAGGTTGATGAAGATTGCCGGATCCTTGCTCACCGGCACGAAC
>JANNKG010000041.1:0-3664 GCA_031396185.1 Burkholderiales bacterium
CGAGCTGTTGAGCGCGCGCCATAGCCAGCTGGCTCCGAAGGATGCCGAGCTCGCGGTGAAGACGATGCTGGACGCCATGTCGCAGACGCTTGCGACCGGCAACCGCATCGAAATCCGCGGATTCGGCAGCTTCGGGCTGAACTACCGCCCGCCGCGAACGGGCCGCAATCCCAAGACTGGCGAGAAGGTGCAGGTCCCGCGCAAGTACGTGCCGCATTTCAAGGCGGGCAAGGAATTGCGGGAGCGTGTGGACTATCACGAAGGGTGACGAATGCGTTCGCGAGCCATGAGGGCGGGTCTGCAATACGACCCGCTTTTTTTTTGAGGTGGTGACGAGGCGGTCCCTCACGCCCCGGTCGAGCATTTCCCCGGCCGGGGCGGGGCGCCAAAGGTAAAATAGCCGACCATGCAAGCGCTCGTCTGGATCCTCCGCTTCCTCATCGTCCTCGTCCTCATCTGGTTCGCGGTAAAGAACCACGACCTGGTCAAGGTGCATGGGCTGCCCGGACAGTTCTGGGAAGCGCCCCTGGTCTTCGTGATGCTGGTGGTGTTCATCGGCGGGGTGATCATCGGGCTGCTCGGCTGGGTTCCGACGGTCGTGCGGCAACGCCGGGAGATCGGGCGCCTGAAGAAATCCGCGGCCCAGGCCGCCACCCTCTCCGCGATCGCGCCGCCCGCGCAAAGCGAGCCCGCCGGGACCGAGATCCATGGAATTTGAGATCTGGTGGCTGCTGGCGCTGCCGGTGTTCTTCGGGATGGGTTGGGTCGCCGCGCGCATCGACATCAAGTCGCTGCTTTCGGAATCCAGCGCGCTGCCGACATCTTATTTCCGCGGCCTGAACTTCCTTCTGAACGAGCAGCCTGACAAGGCAATCGAATCGTTCCTGCAAGTGGCCAAGGAAAATCCCCAGACGGTGGAGTTGCAGTTCGCGCTTGGAAGCCTGTTTCGCCGGCGTGGCGAGGTCGATCGCGCCATTCGCATGCACCAGGACCTGGTGAAGCGAGAGGACCTCCCGCCGGAAAGCCGGCGCACGGCCTCGTTCGAGCTCGCCGAGGACTACTTCAAGGCGGGGCTGCTCGACCACGCCGAGCAGGTGCTCACCCAGATGGCCGAGGCGGACCCGGCGGCCGACGTCCACCGCCAGCTCCTCGACATCTACATCCAGGAGAAGGACTGGGCCAAGGCCATCGGCGCCGCGAGGAAGCTCGAGGTCAGCGCCAAGCGCAACTATCAGAAGGAGATCGCCAACTACTGCTGCGAACTCGCGATCACCGAGCATGTGCACAACCATCCCGAGGCGGCCGAAGAGCACCTCGCGCACGCGCTGCTGGCGAATCGCAAGTGCGTCCGCGCCAATGTGTTGCGCGGCGATTGGCTCGCCCGCGCCGGCCGACACGAGGCGGCAATCGACGCGTGGAAGGCGATCGAGGCGCAGGATCCCGCTTATTTCGGGCTCGCCGCGGAAGGAATGCTGGAGAGCTACAAGGCGCTCGGGCGCCTGGGCGAGGGGCTTGCGCTGTTGCGCGGCCTGCAGCATCGCTTCCCGGGCCTCGACCTTCTCAACGTCGTCTACCAGGCCACTGCAGAACACGAGGGCGACGAGGTTGCGTGGCGGCTGGTACGCGACGAGGTGCGTCGCAACCCGACACTGGTGGGCCTGGACCGCATGATCGATGCGGAGCTGGTGCGCGCGCCGGCCGAACGCCGCCAGGACCTGCAGCTCATGAAGAACCTGGTGCATTCCCACGCCCAGGCGCTTGCCGTTTACCTGTGCGCGAACTGCGGTTTCAAGGCGCGCCAGTTCTACTGGCAGTGCCCGGCGTGCGGCGGCTGGGAGACGTTTCCACCGCGTCGCACCGCCGAGTTCGACGACTCCGGACGCCATCTTGCGAGGATGCAGATTGGACAATAAGCGCATCGTCGTGGCACTCGACGTGCCGGGAGCGGCGGCGGCCCTGGCGCTGGCTGCACGCCTCGATCCGAAGGCCTGCCGCGTCAAGGTCGGCAAGGAGCTGTTCACCGCGGCGGGCCCCGCGGTGGTGGCGCAGCTCCACGAGCGCGGCTTCGAAGTTTTCCTGGACCTCAAGTTCCACGACATCCCCAATACCGTCGCCGGGGCGTGCCGCGCGGCCGCGCGCCTGGGTGTGTGGATGCTGAACGTGCACGCCAGCGGTGGAGAAGCGATGATGCGCGCGGCGCGTGAGGCGGTGTCGGGTGTAGCGCGCCCGCCGCTCGTCATCGGCGTGACAATCCTCACCAGCCTGTCCGACGCCGACCTGGGGCAGCTGGGTTTTTCCGGCTCTGCACGCGACAACGCCGTGCGCCTTGCGCGCCTGGCACGCGCGAGCGGCCTGGACGGCGTGGTCTGCTCGGCGCAGGAAGCCCCAGCCCTGCGCCAGGCGACGGGCGACGACTTCGTGCTCGTCACACCCGGGATCCGCCTGCCCGGTGATGCTGCGGGCGACCAGGCGCGTGTCGTCACCCCACCCGAGGCCGTGCGCCTCGGCGCCAATTACCTCGTGATCGGCCGGTCCATCACTTCGTCGCCTGATCCCATCGCAACCCTTGAATCCATCCGCCAATCCCTTGGAGAAAGTGCCATCGCATGAAGGTCAGCATCATCGGAACGGGTTACGTAGGGCTGGTTACTGGCGCCTGTCTTGCCGATGTCGGCAACGACGTGCTGTGCCTGGACATCGACGAACGCAAGATCGCGCGCCTGAAGAGCGGCGAGATTCCCATTTTCGAGCCCGGCCTGAAGGAGGTCGTGCGCGCCAACGTGGCGAGCGGGCGCCTCGCATTCACCACCGATCCCGCCGAGGGTGCCCGGTACGCGAAACTGCAGATGATCGCCGTCGGCACTCCGCCCGGCGAGGATGGCTCCGCCGACCTCCAGTACGTGCTCGCAGCTGCGCGTGGCGTGGCGCGCCACATGGATGGTCCGCGGGTGATCGTCGACAAGTCCACCGTGCCCGTGGGCACCGCGGACAAGGTCCGCGGTGCCGTGGCCCTGGCGCTCAAGGAGCGCGGCGCGACGTTCCCCTTTGCGATGGTTTCGAACCCCGAGTTCCTCAAGGAGGGCGCCGCGGTGGAGGACTTCATGCGCCCTGACCGCATCGTCATCGGCGCCGAGGACCCCGACGCGATCGCCACGATGCGTGAGCTCTACGCGCCGTTCCAGCGTAACCACGAGCGCCTCCAGGTGATGGACATCCGTTCCGCCGAGCTCACCAAGTACGCCGCCAACGCGATGCTCGCCACGCGCATCTCGTTCATGAACGAGCTGGCGCTGCTGGCCGAGAAGCTCGGCGCCGACATCGAGCACGTTCGCGTCGGCATCGGCTCCGACCCGCGCATCGGCTACCACTTCCTCTATCCCGGCACGGGCTTCGGCGGCTCGTGCTTCCCCAAGGACGTATCGGCATTGCTGCGCACCGCGCAGGAAAACGGCCTCGACCTCAAGGTCGTCCGCGCGGTCGAGGAGGCCAACGAGCGCCAGAAGGGCGTGCTCGCGGAAAAGATCACGCGACGCTTCGGCGAGGATCTCGCGGGGCGTCGTTTCGCGCTGTGGGGGCTCGCGTTCAAGCCCAACACCGACGACATGCGCGAGGCGCCCAGCCGCGTGGTGATCAAGGCTCTCACGCAGCGCGGCGCGACGGTGGC
>JANNKG010000062.1:0-12785 GCA_031396185.1 Burkholderiales bacterium
GGCCACATGTTCGCTTCCGCCAGCAGCAGCTTGCCGGAGTAGCTGCTGTCGAGGTCGGCGCGGATCTGCTTGACGATCGCGTGCGTCTCCGGAAGGTTCTCGTTGCTGGTGCCTTCGCGCTCGATCAGGTAGGGGATCGCATCGAGGCGGAAGCCGTCGACCCCCATGTCGAGCCAGAAGTGCATGGTGCGCAGCACCGCGCGCAGCACGTGCGGGTTGTCGAAGTTGAGGTCGGGCTGGTGGCTGAAGAAGCGGTGCCAGTAATGCTGCTGCGCCACCGGGTCCCACGCCCAGTTGGAGGACTCGGTGTCGGTGAAGATGATGCGCGTGCCGGCGTATTTGTTGGGATCGTCGCTCCAGACGTAGTAGTCGCGCTTCGGACTGCCCTTCGGCGCGCGCCGCGCCGCCTGGAACCAGGGATGCTGGTCGGAGGTGTGGTTGACGATCAGCTCGGTGATGACCCGCAAGCCCCGCTCGTGGGCCTCGCGCACGAAGCGCTTGAAATCCGCGCGCGTTCCGTAGGGCGGGTGGACGTCCTCGTAGTTGGCGACGTCGTAGCCGTCGTCGAGCATCGGGCTCGGATAGAACGGCATCATCCAGATGGTATTTACGCCGAGATCGCGGATGTAGTCGAGCTTCTCCGTGAGGCCCCTGAAGTCGCCGATACCGTCGCCGTCGGAATCGAAGAACGCCTTTACGTGCACCTGGTAGATGATCGCGTCCCGGAACCAGTACGGATCGTCGGGCATCGCCGTTTGCAGCGCCGGGTGGGCCCCAGTGGATTGGTGGCGCGTATCCATGTCAGCTGATCACGAAGAGGTGCGCCGGCGCGGCCGCGGGGTCCAGCCTCACGAAGTTGCGGCCCGCGCGCCACGAATAGGTCGCCTCGCCCAGGGCATCGCGCATCGTCAGGCCCCCGCCCGGGTCCAGTCCCAAGGCCGCGGCATCGACCTCCACCCAGCCGCTTTGGACGTTGTGGGGGTCGAGGTTCACGACGGCGAGCACGCGGTCGTCGCCGCTCCACTTGGAGTAGCACAGCAGGTGGTCGCTGTCGGTCCGGTGGAAGGCGAGGCTCCAGTCCGACTGCAGCGCCGGATGCGATCGGCGCGTGGCGTTCAGCAGCGTGACGAGCGGAGCGAGGCTCGCGGGGCTCGCGCGATCCCAGTGCCGCAGCTGGTACTTCTCGCTGTCGAGGTACTCCTCGGAGCCGGGCTCGCGCGGCCGGTTCTCGCCCAGCTCGAACGCCGGACCATACATTCCGTAGTTGGCGGCGAGCGTGGCGGCGAGCACCAGGCGCACGCGGAACGCGGCGAGGCTCGCGTTCTGCAGGTGATAGGGAAGGATGTCGGGCGTGTTGGGCCAGCAGTTCGGGCGGAAGTATTCGCGCGAATCCTCCTGGGAGAGCTCGGTGAAGTACTCGGTGAGCTCCGCCTTGGTGAGGCGCCAGGTGAAGTAGGTGTACGACTGGGTAAAGCCCAGCTTCGCGAGCTGGTGCATCACGTGCGGACGCGTGAAGGCCTCCGAGAGGAACAAGGCCTCCGGGTACGCGTCCTTGACCTCCTTGATCACCCATTCCCAGAACGCGAACGGCTTGGTGTGGGGATTGTCGACGCGGAAGATCGCAACACCTTCCTTCGCCCAGAAGAGGAACACATCGCGCAGCGCCTGCCACAGGGCGCTCCAGTCGGCCGAATCGAAGTCGAGCGGGTAGATATCCTGGTACTTCTTCGGCGGGTTCTCGGCGTACTGGATCGACCCGTCGGGGCGCTTGCGAAACCACTCGGGGTGCTGCCTGACCCAGGGATGGTCGGGTGCGCATTGGAAGGCGATATCGAGGGCGATCTCCATGCCGCGCGCGCGCGTGGCCATCACCAGGTGGCGGAAGTCGGCCGCGGTGCCCAGCGCGGGCAGGATCGCGGTGTGGCCGCCTTCCTTCGCGCCGATCGCCCACGGGCTGCCGACATCGCCGGCGCTCGCCGTGGTCGCGTTGTTGCGGCCCTTGCGCTTGTCGCGCCCGATCGGGTGGATCGGCGGCAGGTAGAGGACGTCGAAGCCCATCGCGGCGATCTCGTCGAGCCGCTCGTCGACGTCGGCGAAGGTGCCATGCATGCCGGGCTCGTTGCCGGCCGAGCGCGGGAAGAGCTCGTACCAGGTGCTGAAGCGCGCGCGTTCGCGATCGACGGCGACGGCGAGGGGCTGCGTTTCGGTGAGGGCGTCGCGCGGCTCGTTGGCGCGAGCGAGCTCGAAAAGCCCGGCGTCGAGGGCCGCTGCCCGCAGGCGCTCCACGTCGCCTTCCTCGCCGAGGGTTTCGCCCCACGCCTCGAGGCGCGCGCGGTCCCTGGCGCCGCAGTTGGCGGCGCTTCGGCCGATCAGCTCCGCGCCCATGCGCGCGGCGAGCCGGATATCGCCGGGTTCGATGCGGCGCGCGAAGCCCTCGCGCCACGAGGTCAAATGGTCGATCCAGCACGCCACCGAGTATTCCCACGCGCCGCTGCGATCGACCGGAAAGGTCGCGCTCCACAGGTCATTGCCGAGCGCTTCCATCGCGACTTCGCGCCACGCCTCGTCGCCCGGCCCGCGGAAGCGCACCGTGCAGGCGACGCGTTCGTGGCCATGGGCGAAGCAGGCGGCGGTCACCTCCACGCTTTCGCCCACCACGCGCTTGATGGCGAAGCGGCCCCCATCGACCTGGGGTTTCACATCCTCGACGATCGTGCCCCCGGTCTTTTGCGAGAGCTCGTTTTCCCCGCTCATCCCGCGTTCTCCGGAACCAGCATCACCATCGCGAGCGGCGGCAGCGTGAGGCTCACCGACTGGCCGCGGCCGTGCCAAGGCTTCTTCTCGGCCACGACGCGCCCGAGGTTGCCGACGCCGCTCCCACCGTAGGCGCCGGCGTCGCTGTTGAGCGCCTCGCGCCACGCGCCGGCGAGCGGAACACCAACGCGGTAGTTCTCGCGAACCATCGGGGTGAAATTGCAAGCCACCAGCGCGGGCGGGCCGTCGCCGGGCCAGCGCAGGAACGTGAGCACGCTGTTGTCCGTATCGTTGCCATCGATCCACTCGAAGCCGTCGGCGGTGAAATCGCGGGCGTGGAGCGCGGGCTGGGACCGATAGGCGCCATTCAGGTCCGCGAGCCAGCGCTGGATGCCGGCGTGGTCGCGATCGCGCGCGAGCTCCCAGTCGAGCTGCCCCTCGTGCCGCCATTCGCGCCATTGGCCGAACTCCCCGCCCATGAAGAGCAGCTTCTTGCCCGGGTGGGTCCACATCCAGCCGTAGAGCAGGCGCAGGTTGGCGAACTGCTGCCATCGGTCCCCGGGCCTTGTCGAGATCAATGACTTTTTCCCGTACACCACTTCGTCGTGGGAGAGCGGCAACACGAAATTTTCCGAGAACGCGTACCAGATCGAGAAGGTGAGCTCGTTATGGTGGAAGCGCCGGTGGATCGGATCGTGGGCGAGGAAGTCGAGCGTGTCGTGCATCCAGCCCATGTTCCATTTCATCGAGAATCCGAGGCCGCCGGCGAACACCGGGCGCGAGACCGAGGGCCACGAGGTCGATTCCTCGGCGATCGAGCGCGTGTCCGGGTACTCGCGCCCGATCGCGATGTTCAGCTCCTTGAGGAATTCGATCGCCTCGAGGTCCTCCCTGCCGCCGTGGATGTTGGGAATCCACTCGCCCTCCTTCCGGCCATAGTCGAGGTAGAGCATCGAGGCGACCGCGTCCACGCGGATTCCATCGAGGTGGTATTTCTCCAGCCAGAAGAGCGCGCTCGAGATCAGGAAGGCGCGCACCTCGTGGCGGCCGTAGTTGAAGATGTTGCTTTTCCATTCGGGGTGGAAGCCGCGGCGCGGGTCGGCATGCACGTAGAGGTGCGAGCCGTCGAAGCGCGCCAGCGCGTGGCGGTCGTCGGGGAAATGCGACGGCACCCAGTCGAGGATCACGCCAATGCCGTGCTGGTGAAGCGTGTCGACCAGGAACATGAAGTCCTGGGGCGTGCCGTATCGCGAAGTGGGCGCGAAGTAGCCGGTGGTCTGGTAGCCCCACGAGCCGTAGAAGGGATGCTCCGTGATCGGCATCAGCTCGACGTGCGTGAAGCCGAGGCCGCGCACGTACTCGGCGAGCGGCACCGCGATGTCGCGGTACGTCGGTAACCGGGCGTCTCCATCCCGCCGCCACGATCCGAGGTGCAGCTCGTAGGTGGCGTTGGGCGCGTCGAGAGCGTTCTTCTCGCGGCGCACCCGCATCCATTCGGCGTCTGCCCAGGGGTATTCGAGCGTCCACGCGCGCGAGGCGGTCGCCGGGGCCACCTCGGCACAGAACGCGAACGGATCCGCACGCTCCTCCACCTGGCCCTGGGAAGTGGTGATCGCGAACTTGTAGGTCTGGCCGCGCTTGACCCCCGCGACCCGCGCTTCCCAGATTCCCGAGTGGTCCCAACGCGGCTGGAGCAGGTCGGCGCCGCGCTTCCAGCCATTCCAGTCGCCGACGACGGAAATCGCGCGCGCGTTCGGCGCCCAGACGGCAAAGGTCGCGCCGGTGCCCCCGGGCAGCAGGTGGCAGCCCAGGTTGCGGTACAGCGCCGCATGGGTGCCTTCCTTGAAGAGATGGATATCCTGCTCAGTCAGCATCGCCAATAAGGCTCAATGGGTCTGGTTGCAAGCACCACGGTTCCGGCACTGAGGCAGGGGACTAAACGGACCCCTCGAGCAGTGAACGTGGTGCGGGTAGCTGGCCCAGCATCCCCGGGGTAATGAGGGTGATGCCGCGCTCGGTCACGTGGAAGCGTTCGCGGTCCGCCACCGCGTCGTAGCCGACGACGAGCCCCGCGGGGACCTTGCAGCCCTGGTCGAGGACGACGCGCTTCAGCTTCGCGCCCCTGCCGACGGAAACCTCGGGAAGGATCACCGCGTCGCGAATGTCGCAGTAGCTGTGCACCCGCACGTTGGAAAACAGGATCGAATTGCGCACCGTCGAACCGCTCACGATGCAGCCGCCGGATACCATCGAATCGATCGCGGCGCCGCGCCGGTCGTCCAGGTCGAAGACGAACTTGGCCGGCGGCAGCTGTTCCTGGTGCGTCCAGATCGGCCATGACTGGTCGTAGAGATTGAGCGCAGGCGATACGCGGGTGAGCTCGAGGTTCGCTTCCCAGAAGGCGTCGATGGTGCCGACGTCGCGCCAGTAAGGGCGCCCCTCGTTCACCTGGACGCAGCTGTCCTGCAGTCGATGGGCGTAGACGCGCGCGCCGCGGGTCACCAGCTTGGGGATCAGGTCATGCCCGAAGTCGTGAGACGAATCCTCGGAGACGGCGTCGCCCACCAACTCGTCCATCAGGAAATCGGTGTTGAAGACGTAGATGCCCATGCTGCCCAGGGTCGTGCCGTCGCGGCCGGGAACGGGCGTGGGCTTTTCGGGCTTCTCTTCGAAGCCCACCACGCGGAACTCGCGATCGACTTCCATCACGCCCAGTTGCCCGGCGGCCTCTTCGAGCGGAACCTCGACGCAGCCCACGGTCATGTCGGCACCGCGCTCGGCGTGCTCGTGGAGCATGCACGCGTAGTCCATCTTGTAGACGTGGTCGCCCGCGAGTATCAGGATCAGCTTCGGGTCGTTGCGGCGGATCACCTCGAAATTCTGGTAGACCGCGTCCGCCGAGCCCTTGTACCAGTCGGTGTTCTCGGTCTGCTGCGCGGGCAGCAGCTCGATGAACTCGTTGAAGCGCCCGTCGAGGAAGCTCCAGCCGCGCTGCACGTGGTGGATCAGGCCGTGGGATTGGTATTGGGTAGCGATGCCGATACGCCGGATGCCGGAGTTCAGGCAGTTGGACAGCGCGAAGTCGATGATCCTGAACTTGCCGCCGAACGGAACCGCCGGCTTGGCACGAGATTCGGTCAGCGGTCCAAGCCGGGTGCCGCGCCCGCCGGCAAGCACGACCGCGAGCGTCTGGCGCGCGAGTTGCGCCATGGTCGAGCGATCCGGGCGCAGGCCCGCCAAGCCTTGACGGCTTGGCTGAAGTCCCTGCACCTCGACGATCGGGCCTCCCATGGCACGTCTCCGGATTGTTTGAATACTGACCCGGCAGCCCTTCAAAGATTCAAGATCTTGTCGCCGCGCGGATACAGGCAACCATGATGGCGGAGACGCCTCAGGCGCGCCGTAGGACCTGTCCTACTTCTGCGCTCTTTTCGCGAAGTTTGGCCCGGGGAGCCGGTCCCGCGTCAGCCCTTACCCCCGCGACATCGACCAGGCCCACCGGGCGTTCGGAGCGACGAAACCAGACCAGCGCCTCGTGCTCGCGGGCGGGGCGATCGGGCAGGGTGGGCTTGCCCCAGGACACTGCCGCGGCAAAATCATCGATCATCGCGCCGGCGCGGCTACCGCACGCGACCAGTCCATGGACCGATTCGAGGACGTCGCGGGCGAGCGCTGCCGGGTCTGCGCTCACGTAGATGGTGTTCTCGGCGGCAGCACTCGGCGCGTCCGCCGCGAGGACGCTTGCGGCAAGCAGGTCGGCGGACTCGTCCACCAGCACCCAGTGCGGCCGCCCGGTGGATTCACGCAGTTTCAGCAACGGCACCAGCAGGCGCTCGACAAAATCGCGGCGCTTCGATGCGGGGACGGCCGCGAGGCAGACGACGGTCTGCACGTCGGGCTTCTCGAGTGCGGTCAGCACCTCCTCCACGGCAGGCGGATTTTCCAGGGTACCGAACACCACGGCGGCCTTGAATCCCAGATAGTCGCCGCGGGTGTCGAGCACGCAGCATTGGTAGCCGCGCTTGCAGAGTCGCTCGAGGAGGGCGATCGAGAATTCGTGAGTGTCGCGTGGATCCCCGCTCACCAGGATCGACGCGCGCCGGCGCGGCAGGAGCACGTCGGCCCCGCTCTCATCCTTGCCGAGGCACAGGGTTCGGCGCGGCTTGCGCGGCGGCATCCGTGCGAGGTCGTGCTCGATGAGGCCCTCGACGATTTCGAGCACGCCGTCGCCGTGGTGGTTGTCGGTCACGCGGTCGGCGGCCTCCTTGAGGGTGGGAATCGCATTGGCGACGGCGGCGGAGTATTCGGCCATCTCGAGGAGCGCGTGGTCGTTCTCGCCGTCGCCGGCCGCGACCACGTTGCGCGGCGACAGCCCCAGTTCGGCGAGCGCCTGCTTGAGCCCGCTCGCCTTGTTGCACCCGGGCGGCAGCACCATCACCGCGCCCTTGTTGAAGATCAGCTGGTGCTCGAGGCCCAGGCTGGCAATCGTTTCGAGGACGAACGCCTCGTGGGGACGGATAGTGGCGACAATGGTGTGGCCCACCGATAGCGGCATCCCGCTCGCGCGCAGGCAGGCGAGCAGCTCGTCGGGCGGTGGCTCGCCCAGCGCCTTGCGCTCGCCCGATTCGGGCCGGTAGAGGAGCGCTCCGTTCTCCGCGACCACCCGGTCGAAGAGTGCGATCTCGGGGAAGATGCCGAGCAGCTCATCCAGCTCGCGACCCGTCACCAGCAGGAGCTTGCGGCCGGTCGCCTTGAGGCGGCGCAACCCGTCGAGCACATGCGGCGGCACCACGCCGTCGTGCGCGATGGTGCCGTCATAGTCGAGCGCGATGGCGGTGTAGCGCATGGAACGATTCAACCTTACTCGGAGTCATTCGATACGAAACCCATCACTTCCGGACGCCCGTGGCCAGGAACAAGAAAGACGGCAGGAAAGACAGGAAGAACGCTTGCATCGGCATCGACGTGGGCGGGACCAAGAGCCTCTTCGCGCTCTTCGATGCCAAGTTTGAAGTCGTGGCCGAGGAGAAGTTTCGCAGCCATCCCGAAAAAGGCGGTGCAAAGGCGTTCTCGAAGCTGCTGGAGGCGGCGATCAAGGCCTTGATGCGTGCCGCGAGCAAGCGCGGCCTCGTTGTGAAAGTGGTCGGGGTGGGATGCGCGGGTGACATCGACATGCGACGCGGCATCGTGCGCTCGTCGCCAAACCTGCCGTTCCTCGACGGTTATCGATTCGGCCCGCGGCTGGCGCGACTCACCGGCGCAAAAGTGTTTGTGGGGCACGACGTGCAGACCGGACTTTATGGGGAGTTCATGCTCGGCGCGGCGCGCAAGGCGCGCCATGGCATTGGCGTCTGGGTCGGCACGGGCGTGGGAGGCGCGATCATGATCGACCGGCGCCTGTACCTTGGAGCCACCGGAATGGCGGGGGACCTGGGACATTACGTCCTGCACGCGGCGGAAGATTCGGCCGACCCCGCCCGCAAGGAGGTCCTCGACAATGTCGCCTCGCGCACCGCGATCGCGGGACACGCCGCCGCGCTTGCCGCCCGGCACCGCGCGCCCAGCCTCATGAAGGGGGTGGGCACCGACGTGAACGACATCAAGGCGAGCGACCTGGCCAGGTCGATCCGCAAGGGCGACAAGGCGGTGGAGAAGCTGGTGCGCAGCCGCGCGAGCGTCATCGGCACGGCGCTCTCGAACCTCGTGGATTTTTTCAATCCCGACTTGATCGTGCTGGGCGGCGGGATGGCCGAGGCGATGCCGGTGTTGATCCGCAGCGAGATTCGCCGGGCGATCGATGCGCACGCCGTGCCGAAGGCGGCCCGCGCCGTGAAGGTGGTCGTGGCGCACCTGCACAGCCACGCCGGCACGACGGGCGCCGCCAAGCTCGCGCTCGACATGTTCTCCAGCTCGCCGCCGATTCCTTCGGCCGATCTGTAGCGCCCTCGAAGCGCGTCCATGCGAATGCTGCCGTTATCCATTTCACGGATGCGCCAATTCGCCCGTCGGATTGCCCCGCTGTACTGGTTTGTCGGCGTCGTCCGGTATGTGATTTTCCGTGCCAGGTTGAGGGCGGAGAAGAAGCGCTATGCGAGAGGGCATTTCGCTCATCTTCCCCCGCCTTTCCTGCGGCATCGGGTTCACGGGGCGCTGGATCCCGAGAGCTATACGAATGCTGGAAAGGTGCTTGCGACGCGAATCGTGGAGAGTCTCCGCGAGCACGGGATGCATGGCGGATCGATCGATGTCCTGGATTTCGCGTGCGGCCCGGGTCGAATTGCGGCTGAAGTAAAGAGGCTCGAGCGAAGCTGGCAAATCTACGGATGCGACATCGATGACGCCGCGATCACATGGGCCGCGGCAAATCTCGCGGGCATAGCGGACTTCTCGGTCAATGCGGGGACCCCACCCACGCGTTTCAAGGACGATCACTTCGACGCGATCTACTCGATTTCCCTGTTCACCCACCTGGACGAGCCTTCGCAGAACCTGTGGCTGGCCGAGTTGAGCAGGATTGCCAAGCCTGGCGGGCTTGCGGTCCTGACCGTACACGGCGCGCGGACGTGGGGAAGTTGCACGGGGGCCGAGCGGGAGAGGATCGCGGCGGACGGCTTCCTGTTTCGCGTCGATCGCACCGGAGGTCTGAAACTCGACGGCTTGCCGGATGGATACCAGACGACGTTTCACTCGCGTGCCTATGTCGAGGGGGTGTGGACGCGTTGGCTGGAGATCCTTTCCTATCAGGAAGGCGGGCTGGAAGGCCACCAGGACCTGATCGTGCTGCGCAAATTGGGCCGCGTGCGAGACGCGGGTGACACCGCATTGCCACCTACGTCGCGGGGAGCGGGGCCTTGGGAATCTGCGTGAGACGCGAGGTCAACCGACCTCTTTCCGGCGCCGTTAGTCCGCTTGGCACGACCGCCCCGTGCAACACGCAGCCAACCGACAACCGCACTGGGAGAATTCCATGCAACTCGATGCCGCATTGCCGATCGTCCGCGCACTGGCCGACGGCGTAAATCCGATCACCGGCGAAGCCTATCCGGAGCAAAGCCCCTACGCGGAGCCGCGCACCCTGCGCGCGCTCTACTCCGCCGTGGACCTGATGCAGAAGGAGGTGGAGCGAGAGAAGCGCCGCGAGCGCCTGCCCGCCAACTTCGGCAAGCCCTGGACCGCGGAGGAAGACCAGGCCGCCGTGGCCGAATTCGACGCCGGCATACCGATGGTGGAGATGGCAAGGCGCCACCTGCGCACGCAGAGCTCGATCCGCCTGCGCCTGGAAAAGCTCGGGAAGATCGAGCCGACACCGGCACAGTAGCCGGGGTCGCCCCCGCGCTCCCCGCGAAAGCGGGGAGTCGGTACGGCGGGGGCCCAATTTCCCCGATTGCCGCCCCCGCGAAAGCGGGGGTACCATGGCCCCGCCAAGCAGTTGACAACAACAAACTCGGGGAGACGACATGAAAGGCAATCACCAGAAGCACGCGCACGGCATTCTCGCAGTGGCTGTGCTGGCAGCCCTGTATGGCGCGCCGGCCTATGCGCAGGGGACCGGCTCGGTCGCCGAAAGGACGTCCATTACCGTCACTGGCAGTCGCGCTTCGAATCGCAGCGCCGCGGAAACCGCGGTACCGGTCGATGTCATCGACCTCGAGATGATCGAAGCCACCGGCGCCACGGAAACCGGCCGCTTGCTGCAGAAGCTCGCGCC
Source organism: Burkholderiales bacterium (assembly GCA_031396185.1). Classification (GTDB taxonomy): domain Bacteria; phylum Pseudomonadota; class Gammaproteobacteria; order Burkholderiales; family Usitatibacteraceae; genus Usitatibacter. Next base: position 10,463 of record JANNKG010000062.1, read on the forward strand.
GTCGTTCAATTTCCCGCAGAGCTTCGTTTCCGACGGCACCGACCTCATCTGGCCCGCGTCGCTGCGCGGCATGGGGCCCGACCAGGTGCTGGTCCTGGTCAACGGCAAGCGCCGCCACCAGCAGGCGCTGGTCAACGTCCAGCAGAGCATCGGCCGCGGCTCGGCCGGCACCGACATCAACACCATCCCGGTCTCCTCGATCGAGCGCATCGAGGTGCTGCGCGACGGCGCCTCTGCGCAGTACGGATCTGACGCCATCGCCGGGGTGATCAACATCATCCTCAAGCGCCAGAACCAGGGCGGCAGTGTGGTCGCGGAATATGGCAAGACCTACGAGGACGATGGCAAGACCTGGAAGATTGCCGCCAACGCCGGCTTCAAGCTCGGACGCGACGGCTTCGTGAACCTGACGGGTGAATTCGTCGATCGCGGCGAGACCAACCGCGCCGGCCCCGACTCGGCGCGCGTTTCACCCCCCCGGGTGACCCAGCGCATCGGCGACGCGGCGACTGAAAGCAAGCTTTTCTGGGTGAATGGCCAGGTGCCCCTCGGCGGCGCCGAGATCTACTTCTTCGGCGGGGCGTCGGCGCGCGAGGGCAACTCCTCGGGCTTCTTCCGGCGCGCCGGCGACGGGCGCACGATTCCGCAGCTGTATCCCGAGGGCTTCCTGCCGACGCTCCTCACCACCACCGACGACTGGTCGGCGGCGATCGGCCTGCGCGGTGACTTCGGCCGGGCCGGCTGGAGCTGGGATGCGAGCATCAACCGCGGCTACAACGAGTTCGTGTTCGCCTCCACCAACTCGGCCAACGTGAGCTGGTATTACGAGCCGCGGCCGGGCGGCGGCATCTTCGCCGAAACCCCTACCTCGGCTAACGATGGCACCCTGCGCTTCAAGCAGCTCACCGCAAACTTCGACGTGAAGGGCGTGGCCAACTGGGGCGTCGGCCGGGAGCCGCTGGCGCTCGCCGCCGGGGTCGAGTGGCGCCAGGACGGCTTTGAGATCGTCCCCGGCGACCCGGTGTCGTACACCTACGGGCGGACGAACAACGGTGCGATCTTCATCGCCAACCAGACGGGCGGGGCAGCCGCGCCCGGTATCCAGGGCTTCCCCGGCTTCTCTCCCGCCACCGCGGTCGATGCCGATCGCGACAGCATCGGCGTTTACGTCGATGCCGAGGCGGTGCTCACCCGGGCGCTGTTGCTCAACGCAGCACTGCGGTTCGAGGATTACTCGGACTTCGGCAACAACTTGACCGGGAAGGTCGCAATGCGCTTCCAGGCGACCGATGCCCTCGCTCTGCGCGGGTCGATCTCCACCGGCTTCCGCGCTCCCAGCGTGCAGCAGCAGTTCTTCAGCCAGGTGTCGACGACGTTGGGCGGCGGAGGTGTGCTCACGGACACCGTGACTGCCCGGCAGGGAAGCGAGCTGGCGCGCGCGTTCGGCATCCAGCCGCTGAAGGAGGAGACCGCGCGCAGTGGCGCTGTCGGCTTCGTCTTCCAGACACGCGATGGCTTGAGCCTCACGGCGGACATCTATCGCATCAACGTGAAGGACCGCATCGTCTTCTCGAGCGAGATCGGGCCCGACGGCTCGGCAGGCTGCACGGACTCCGCGGTCTGCCCGGTGCGCGTGATCCTGGGCGCGCTCAACGTCGGCGCCGCAACGTTCTTCACCAACGCGGTGGACACGAAGACCACCGGCCTGGACCTCGTCGGCCAGTACACGATGCGGCTCTCCGGCGGCGCGAAGCTGCAGCTTGACGGCTCCTACAGCTTCAACGAGACCAAGATCACCCAGGTGCGTTCGCAGTCGTCGCTGATCCCGATCGGCGTGCTCTTCGACCAGACCCAGAGGACCCTGATCGAAGAAGGCCTGCCGCAACACCGCGCCAGCCTGGGCGGCATGTACAGCACCGGCAACTGGCGCTTCGCCGTGAACAACACCTATTACGGCGAGGTGAGCGGCCAGGGTTTCTCGGGGGTGAGGCAGACCTGGGGCGGCAAGTGGCTGACCGATGTGTCGCTCAACTATCGCATCAACAAGAACCTCGACGTGACCGTCGGCGGCAACAACGTCTTCGACGTCTATCCCGACAAGTGGACCGACGAGGCCAGCGCGGGCCTGAACTCGCTCGGCTTTACCTACGGATGGGAGACGCTGCCTTTCGGCCTGAACGGCGGCAGCTACTACGTAAGGGCGCGGTTCACGTTCTGACGAGGTTGTCGCCCCCGCCCCCGATTATTGCTCTCGAGGGCAGGCTCAGGCGGGGGCCCAATCATTGGACCCCCGCCTACGCGGGGTCTGAAGTGGCTATCGTTC
>JANNKG010000448.1:0-3585 GCA_031396185.1 Burkholderiales bacterium
CCTGGCCTCCTTACGCCAGTGCTTCGTGGCTTCGCCCACCTCCACGGCGATCCTGGCCGCCCCATCCTTCTTGATCCCGTAGAGCTCGGAAGTCCCGAGCGCCGTATCAAGATCACCCCGATTGTCCGAATCGTCGATCGCGAGCACGTGGTCGGCTTTGTCGACGATCGGGTTCAGGTCGAACGCGGGAGAAAGCCGCCATCCCGAGGGCGTCATGACAAAGCCGTGGTTGCGCAGGTGATCGTCGCGATGCCCGACCAGGATGTTGAAGACGACGCGGCGGAAAAGCTGCGCGAGGTCTTGCGCGATGTGGCCAGCCGCGCCGCGCGTGTGAAGGAACTCCGCAAGCTCGAGATAGCTCCCCGCGGCGCCATCGGCCTTGCGCAGCAACGTCATGGCGGATGAATAGAACCTGCGCCTTGCCCCCGCGCGATCGAAACGCTTCGAGGAAAAGGTATGAAACGCCGAATTCAGGCGCAGGGCCTGGAACAAGGGCACGTCCACCCCCGCTTTGCGTGCGAGATTGTGTAGCACCCATTCCCAGGCGCCGATGTCCCGGTCGTCGTCTCGCGCGGGAAATTTCGCGATCCAAAGCGAGCCGTCCTCAGCGGTGAAATTCGCCTTCGGGCGCGCGCCGCCCAGGGACGCGCCCGGCGCGACGAGCACCGCGAGCCACCTCCTGAGCGCGTCCAGGTCATCGATCTTCCTTGCGCTCAACTCGAACGCGGTCGCCTCCAGCTCGCGCAGGCTCGCCACCGGAGGAGCGGGCAGTTTGTGATCGGCCTGGAAGGCCTGCTCGCCCGGATAGCGGAAGCGCATTGCGCCCTGGCGCGTGAGATCCTGCACGCCCAGGAGAAAATCCCACGCCGTCAGCGTGCGTGCCGCCCGGCGTTCATCCTTTGCCTCGAGCGCCTCGCGCCTGCGCATGAGCGTCTGTCCCCAACGGTCTGGCGACGAATCGAGGAACACGCCGAAATTGCCGGCTTCCGGGTTCGGGAAGAACGGCGCCTTGTCGAGCGTGAGGTCGGGATCGAGTGCGAACGCTTCCGCATGGGCGAGCCATGCGCGTTCGTACTGAAAGCGGATCTGCCCGCGATCGTCGGACAAGGTGCCGACCCTGACGAGCTCGGCCAGCCACTCGAGGTCCAGCCACACCTCGAGCTGCTTGGGCCGGCGCTTCATGGAGAAGAGCGCCGCGCCCGGGGTTGCGGGAGATCGAGGTCCTGGAGCCGCCGGCCGAGCTCGTCGTCGCGTGCAACCAGCGCCACGTCACCGGCGAGGTGAAGCACGCCGAGCACCTTGAGGCAGTTGCCCAGGGTCACCGCCGGGTCGCCCTTTTCCATCCGGTGCAGCGTCATCCGCGAGATACCCGCGCGCTCCGCGACGGTTTCCGCGGAGAACTTGCGGCGCAGCCGCGCTGCGCGCAAACGCTCCCCGAGCTGCTTCAACAGCGCTCTCTCGGAACTGAACATGGGCTGGGGTTTGGCGGGCATGTATCGTATTATAGGCTTTTTTACACTATTTAGTCAATAATATGATACCTCAATGCGCGCCGCGCGCGCGAAACGACCAGATGAGCATGCCGAAGCCAGCACTCCGGCCGCTCACTTCATGACGACTTCGCAGTGGCATTTATCGCCAACTCGATTTCGGCGAGCACCTGCGACTTTTCCTGGCTCCGATGCTTGTCTCGTACCCGCACCCAATCTCTTAACGCACGCATCTCTTCGCGAGGGCTCTTCCCGAACAACGCGATCATGAGTTCGCGCTTTTCTGGAACCTGCCACCAGGCAATGGCGGACTCTTGCCAATTTCCAATGTGTGACTCCGTTGCGTCCGGGAACCGCGATGGAACCCGGAGCAGCTCGATCATGGCTTCGGGCGGGCCGCCAATGACCCGATTGTGAACCATGGACATTTCAGACGGCCGGCCTGAGAAGAACTCGTCCGCGCCCCGCTTGCAGCCGGCAAGTAGCGTAACCGCGGCTACAAGAAGAAGGATCAGATGTTGTCGGCGAGCTTGATTCTGCATTTCGATCACGCTCTGCTCGGCGTAACCGATTCGATCGACCGGGCGATTCCAAGCAAGTAACTCCTTTGCTCATCGAGAGAAAGTGGACCCAACATTTGCAGTTTAAAACTCCGGCCCTCGCCATGCCAGGACAGGGAGGCGCTCACACAGCCGGAGGGCGTTAGCAGCCCTCCGGAGTTGCCAGAAAATCGACCAATTGAAACCGTCTGGGGTGCGGTAGCAACGACTGCGGCGCCGTCCGCCCTCATGTCCCATTGTTCGAAAAGTACCGTCGCCCCATCTTTCGAGAAAACTCGCGTCACTTTGTGTCGGGACGACGTAGAACAGTTGCCCGCCGCATCGCAACGTGGCCAATGCCACGAGGGGTTAGGGATGTATCCCTCAAAACGCCAGCTCAAAAGAGGCGTCTTGTTCGTATCCACTAGTCCAGCCATAACGTCCGCCGGGGGCACCACGTGACGCGCATGGCTGGCGAGGGTTCCAATCGCGGTGAGATGTCCCTCCTCTGCCTCAAGGGGATTCTGCACCGCCGGAAGGACTACAACATCGGCCTCGACCCTCACTACTTCCCCGCCCCACACGCTTGGGAAGGTGATCTGTGGTCGAAAATCAGGGGGCTTACCTGGGGGTGTCATCGGCGCGGGCGCGTTCTTGACTGGGCAGTCCGGGCGCTGCGCGTTTACGAGAACGGGCGCGACCATCAACGCCAAGCCGATCCATATTTCTATCTTCATGTGCTCCCCAGCCTTTGCTGATGCAACCTGACGACTACGTTGAGCGGCGGCGGCGGGAGCCAGAGACGACTGGCGGATCCTGTCCGCTCGAACGCGTTGTGAGACCTCGCAAATACTCGGGCATCTCTTGGCGCAAGATCTGGCGAAGTGCCCGCTCCGTTACCGGTTGCTCAAGCTGGGAGAGGTAGGCACGCAATGCCTCGTTCATCATCGTCTGGTATCCGGAGCCGGCCTTCTCCGCACGGGCGCGGAATTCCGCCAACACCGAATTGTCGATAAATATGGAAATCCGGGTCTTCCCCTTCTCGGGAATGACCGCGCCCCGCCTTCCCTTTGAAAAGTCGTATTCAGGCTTCAATAGTTCCTCCGCTCTTGCGGCGTAGCCATCCGCGTCCGCGAACGATACCCCGTGCTTCTTGAAATTCGCGGCGGCTTTGCTAGGGTCGTACTCGAAAGACACATGGCCATTGTATGCATATTATATGCATACTGCAAGTGCTCCGTGTGCCCCATTCAGTTGAAGCTCGGCCCTACCCGGCTTCTCGGCCTGCGCGTGCACGCGTGGCAGTCACTTCACCGCCGGCAGCGCGGTGCTCGACTCGCGTCTTACGACACTTGCGCCTTACTCTCGAACGCCGCGGCGGTAAGGGCGATATCCGCGTTCGAAATACCCGCCTTCCTGGCCTCCTTACGCCAGTGCTTCGTGGCTTCGCCCACCTCCACGGCGATCCTGGCCGCCCCATCCTTCTTGATCCCGTAGAGCTCGGAAGTCCCGAGCGCCGTATCAAGATCACCCCGATTGTCCGAATCGTCGATCGC
>JANNKG010000132.1:0-13611 GCA_031396185.1 Burkholderiales bacterium
TTGGATTCATCCGGCCTGCGCACCACATCAGAACAGGCCGACCACCTTGCCTTCGTCGGTCAGATCAATTTTCTCCGCCGAGGCGATTTTCGGCAGACCGGGCATGGTCATGATGTCGCCGCAGACCATGACGACGAATTCCGCCCCGGCAGCGAGGCGTACCTCGCGAATGTTCACCACGTGACCCGAAGGGGCGCCGCGCAGCTGGGGGTCGGTCGAGAACGAGTACTGGGTCTTGGCCACGCAGACGGGATAGTGGCCATAGCCCGACTCCTGCAGCTTCTTGATCTGGGTGCGCACCTTCGACTCCGCGGTGATGTCGGACGCGCCGTAGATCTTGGTCGCGATCGCCTTCATCTTGTCCCAGAGCGGCAGCGACTCCTCGTAGACGAACTTGAAGCTGTTGGGCTCCTCGCACAGGCGCACGACCTCCTTGGCGACGTCCACCGCGCCCTTGCCGCCCTCGGCCCAGTGGCGCGCGAGGATCACCTTCGCGCCGTGGTGGGCCATCTTGTCCTGGAGGAGCTTGACCTCCGCATCGGTGTCTTCCGTACGGTGGTTGATCGCGACCACGCACGGCAGGCCGTAGTTGTTGCGGATATTGTTCACGTGGCGCTCGATGTTGGCGATCCCCTTGGTGAGCGCCTCGAGGTTTTCGCGTCCGAGCTCCTTCACCTCGATACCGCCGTGGAACTTCAGCGCGCGGATGGTCGCCACCAGCACCACCGCCGCGGGCTTGAGGCCGGCCTTGCGGCACTTGATGTCGACGAATTTCTCGGCGCCCAGGTCGGCACCGAAGCCCGCCTCGGTTACCACGTAGTCGCCGAGCTTGAGCGCCGTCTGGGTGGCGAGCACCGAGTTGCAGCCGTGGGCGATGTTGGCGAACGGGCCACCGTGGATGAAGGCCGGCGAATGTTCGAGCGTCTGCACCAGGTTGGGAGCCAACGCGTCCTTGAGGAGTGCCGCCATCGCGCCGTGGGTCTTCAGATCCCTGGCGAGGATGGGCTTCTGGTCTTTCGTATAGCCGCATACGATTTTCCCGAGGCGCTCCTTCAGGTCCTTCAGCGAGGTCGACAGGCAGAAGATCGCCATCACTTCGGAGGCTACGACGATGTCGAAGCCGTCCTCGCGCGGAAAGCCGTTGGCCGGCCCGCCGAGCGCAACCGTGATCTGGCGCAGCGCCCGGTCGTTCATGTCGAGCACGCGCTTCCACGCGATGCGGCGCACGTCGAAGCCGAGCTCGTTGCCGTGGTTGATGTGGTTGTCGATCATCGCCGCGAGGAGGTTGTTGGCGAGCTGGATCGCGCCGAAGTCGCCGGTGAAGTGCAGGTTGATGTCCTCCATCGGGACCACCTGGGCGTAGCCACCGCCCGCCGCACCCCCCTTCATGCCGAACACCGGGCCCAGCGAGGGCTCCCGCAGGCAAATGATCGCCTTCTTGCCGATGTGGTTCAGCGCGTCTCCCAGGCCCACGGTCGTGGTGGTCTTGCCCTCCCCCGCCGGCGTGGGGCTGATGGCGGTCACCAGGACCAGCTTCCCGTCCTTCTTCTTGGAGAGGGACTCGCAGTACTGCAACGAGACCTTCGCCTTGTAGCGCCCGTAGGCCTCGAGCGCCTCGTCGGGGATGCCGAGCTTCTTGGCGACGTCGGCAACCGGGTTCATTTTCGCCTTCTGGGCGATATCGATATCGGAGAGCATGGGGATCCTTCGAAAGGGTGGCTTGGCCTGGAGTAGCCCGGAGTATAGGAACAGGCCAAAATGCCCCACCTTGACCCCTGTCAATTCCAGGCGCGCCATGCACCCCCACGAAACCCTGATCCGCGATTTCTACGCCGCCTTCGCCCGCAAGGACGCCGAGGCAATGGCACGCTGCTACCATCCCGAGGTGTTCTTTTCGGACACGGTGTTTCCCTCGCTCCGGGGGGCGGAGGCCGGCGACATGTGGCGAATGCTGCTGTCCCGCGCCGCCGACCTCGAGGTAACGCTCGACGAAGCCTCGGCCGATGCCGACGGGGGCCGCGCGAAGTGGACCGCGCGCTATACCTTCACCAAGACCGGCCGCAGGGTGGTCAACCGGATCTCGGCGATGTTCGCATTCCGCGATGGGCTGATCGTGCGGCACCACGACAGCTTCCCGTTCTGGACCTGGGCGGCCCAGGCACTCGGTCCCGCGGGCCAGCTGCTGGGATGGCTACCGCCGCTCAAGTGGAAGGTGCGCAAGCAGGCGGCGAAGGGGCTCGAGCAGTACCGCGCCGGGCGCGCCTAGTGGGAGCGATGGCTCGAATCGGCGGGGGCCGGGGTGCCGAGGGAGAGCGGCAGCCGTAGCGCATTCGTCTCGGGTCGCAGCTCCCAGGTGCGGAAGTGGCGATTCGAGATGAACCAGATCTCGTCGCGATCGTTGCTGAGGATGAGATAAGCCTCCCCCGTCTCCGATGGGCTGTGGACGCCGAGGATGCGATAGGCGACGTGCTCGGAAAAGCCGTTCGCCAGGGGGAGCGGCCGCGGCGCGCGATCGCCGCCCATTTCGTTGACGACGACAAATAGCGCGTCCGAGATCGAGATCATGAGATATCTAGCCACACCGGCGGGGAGCCCGGCAGTCGGAGATGCCTTGATTGCGTCGTAGGACTGTCGGCGAATCAGCGTCGCGGATTGAGCACGGGGACGCCGAAGAACTCCCGCGTCATGAAATCCTCGAGCCCCTCGCTGTCCTCGCGCCGAGCCGATAGCTTCACGGTTCGCCCCAGCCGGCGCGATTCCCACTGGAAGTCGCCGGTGTAGTGCGTCCGGATGAGCTCGATCATGCGCCGGATGATGGCGAGCTCGACGTTGCCTCCCTGCCCCGCGTCCACCTCGATCACCTCGCGCCACTGGCTGCGCGCATCGGGCTTCCAGCCGTTGAACGCGAACTCCGCCGTGCGCGTGCCGATGCGCAGGATCTGGAAGACACCGCCCACGCCTTCGCGGCCGGAAAGCGTGGCGAGGTTGCGGCTCGCCGCGTCCTCCGGGGCCTTCGCCGCTACCGGGGGTCCGCGCGCGGCCGCGGCGTCCGCCGCCCGGCGCTGCGCACGCCGCGCCTCGATGGCCGCAAGCATGTCGACCGGCGGGGCAGGAATCGGCAGCGGACGAGGGAGCGGTACCGGGATCACGGGCATGGGGTCGGGCTTCACGGGCTGCGGCTCACGCGGAGGCGTGCGCGGGCGCGGCGCGGGTCGCGGCGCAGGGGCCACGGCCACCGGCTCCGTGGGCGGCTGGGGCGCCGTTTCCTCCACCGGCGCCGCTTGCGGGGTGATCACCACGTTCAGCGGCGCATCCGCCATGGGGCCGGGGGCGAGCGACGAGGGCATTCTCGGGGTGAGCCAGAGCACGATCGCATGAAGCAGCACGGATACGACCACCGCAAGGGCGAACCTGCGGCTGGGCGTCACGCGGCCTTCTCTCGCAGGATCACGATGTTGCCCAGCACCGAGACTGCAATCCCGACCCCGGTGAGCGCATGCCAGCTGAACGACTCGAAGATCGAGGAGATCACCAGGGCCACGATCGGCACCATCACGCCGGTGTATCCCGCGCGCGCCGCGCCGATCCGCTTCAGCAGCGTGAAGAAGGCTGCAAACGCCACGATCGAACCGAGGATGGCGAGGTAGAACAGCGACGCCACGTAGGGCACCGTGAGCTCGAAGGCGAGCGGCTTGCCGCCGGCGACGGTGACCGCCAGCGAGAAGAGCGCGCCATAGAGCATGCCCCACGCCATCGACTGCCAGAGGGGCAGGTGCGCCTCCTGGTTGCGATGCGCCACCATGCTGCCGAGCGTGGAAACGATCACCGCGATCGCGGTGTAGATCGCCCCGAGGCCGGGGTTACCGTCGCTTCGCAGGTGCGAGAACTCGGGCCAGAAGACCAGCGCGATCCCCGCGATGCCGAGGGCCGAGCCCCACGCCAGGCGCGGCGTCATGACCGTGCCGAAGAAAAGCCGCATGCCGAGCATGCCGAGGAGCGGGCTCGCCGAGTAGCCGACCGCCACCAATCCCGACACCACGTGCTCCTCCGCGTAGTACACGAAGATGTAGCTCACGCTGAACATGAAGACGCCGAGAAGCGCGATCCAGGCGTGCTCGCGCATCGTGTACCTGAGCGGCAGCCGGCGTGCGAGGCAGTAGGCGAACAGTAGAACCGAGGCGAGCAGGAAACGGTAAAAGACGCTTGCCTCGGGTGCGACGTGGCCGAGCTGGAACTTGATCGCGAGCCACGTCGAGCCCCAGATGGCAACGCAGGCGATAAAAAGGTTCAGATTGGTCAAGTGCGGTCGACGAGTCCCATCTGGTCGAGGACGAAGCTGTAGGTGAAGGCGAGCTCCTTCAGCGCATCGTAGCGGCCGGAAGCGCCGCCGTGCCCTGCCTCCATGATCGTCTTGAGGATCAGCGGATTCGTGTCGGTCTTGAGCGTGCGCAGCTTCGCCACGTATTTCGCGGGCTCCCAGTACATCACCTGGCTGTCGTTGAGCGAGGTCTCCACCAGGATCGACGGATACGCGCCTGTCTTCAGGTTGTCGTAGGGCGAGTAAGAACGCATGTACGTGTAGTACTTCCGCTCGTTCGGATTACCCCACTCGAGATACTCCTGGACGGTGAGCGGGAGCGAGCGATCGAGCATCGTGCTGATGATGTCCACGAACGGGACTTGCGTCACGACCGCCTTGAAGAGGTCCGGGCGCAGGTTGGTCACCGCGCCCATGAGCAGGCCGCCGGCGCTGCCGCCCTGGATCACGAGCCGGTCGGGGGCGGTGTACTTGCGGCGCACCAGCGACTCGGCCACCGCCACGAAATCCGCGAACGTGTGCTTCTTCTTCAGCAGCTTGCCGTCGTCGTACCAGATGCGTCCGCGATCGCCTCCACCCCGGATGTGCGCAATGGCGAAGATCACGCCGCGATCGAGCAGCGACAGGCGCGTCGACCGGAACGCGGGGTCCATCGGAATTCCGTAGGAACCGTAGCCGTAGAGCAGTAGCGGCTGCGGCGAACCCTTGCGAAGCGACTTCCTGTAGACCAGCGAGATCGGAACACGCGTGCCATCCCTTGCCACCGCGGTGAGCGCCTCGGACTGGTAATGCGCAGGGTCGTAGGGACCCAGCACCGGCTGCTGCTTGAGGAGCTTGCGCGATCGCTTGCGCACGTCGTAGTCGTACCAGGTGCGTGGCGCCACGAGGCTTTCGTAGATGAAGCGGAACTGCTTCGTGTCGAATTCCGCGTTCACGCTCGGATGCGCGGCGTACACCGCCTCGTCGAAGTCGATGTAGTGCGCCTCGCCGCTCGCGAAATCGGTGACGCGCAGCTTGAGCAGGCCCTTGTCGCGCTCGACCAGCACCCAGAAGTCCCTGAAGAGGTCCACCTCCTCGAGCATCACCAGCGGGCGGTGGGGAACGACCTGGCGCCAGCGCTTCGCGCAAGGATCGTCGACCGGCGCGCGCACCAGCCGGAAGTTCGGCCCCCGGTCGTTGGTGCGGATGAAGAACTCGGCCTCATGATGATCGACGTAGTACTCGAGCCCGCTGCGGCGGCGCTCGATCACGCGGAACTCCCCCCGCGGCTGGTTGGCGCGCAGCACGCGAACTTCCGACGTGTCCTTGCTCACGCTGGTGAGCACCACGAACGCCTCGCTGCGCGTCTCGCCCACGCCGATGTCGAATTGCTCGTCGTGCTCCTCGTAGATCATTTCCGACGGGCCTGCGAGCACGCGCCGGTGCAGGCGATAGCTGCGCTTGGTGGTCTCGTCTTCCTCGACGTGGAAGAGCGTGGCGCTGTCCGCGGCCCACGCGAGAGAAGTCACGCGCTCGACGGCCACAGCGAGCAGCCGGCCGGCGGCGAGGTCCTTCACCTGCAGCGTGTACTGGCGAAAGCCGGTGAAATCCACCGTGTACGCGAGCTTCGTGCCGTCGGGGCTCACGTCCATGGCGCCGAGCTGGGTGAACTTGCGCCCCTTGGCGAGCTCGTTCACGTCGAGCAGCACTTCTTCCGGCGCCTTCATCGACGCCTTTCGCCGCGCGTAGATCGGGTACTGCAGGCCCTCCACCTCGCGCTGGTAATACCAGTAGCCGTTCTTGGTGTAGGGGACGCTTTCGTCGGTTTCCTGGATGCGCGCGAGCATTTCTCCGTAGAGCTTCTCGCGAAAGGCGTCGAGCGGTTTCATCACCCCTTGGGCGTAGCGATTCTCCGCGTCGAGGTAGGCGATGACCTCGGGGTCGGCCTTTTCGCGCATCCAGTGGTAGTCGTCCACCCGGCGGTCGCCGAACTTGGTGAATACCTTGCGGCGCCGAGCTGCAACGGGCGGCGTGATGGGCTCGGAGGGGAGCATGGGGAAATACCGGGGGAAGGGCGAGATTATAAGGGCAGACGTCAACGCCGGCCCGGGAGTTCCGTTATGGCAGGGGTGCACCTGCACAAAGTCCAAGGAGAACGAATAAATGAACGCAAAACGCATCGTGGCCCTGTTCGCGGCCGTGGCCCTGCCGGTGGCCGCCCAGACGTCCACTCCGCGCGTCGACCAGCGCCAGGCCAACCAGGAGGCGCGCATCCAGCAGGGGGTCCAGTCCGGGGCGCTCACCGGCAAGGAAGCCGCGAAGCTCGAAAAGGGCCAGGACAAGGTCCAGGCCAAGGAAACCAAGGCCAAGGCCGACGGCAAGGTCACCGCCCGGGAGCGCGCCAGGCTCGCCAAGGCGCAGGACAAGCAGAGCCGCAAGATCGCCAGGCAGAAACACGACAGGCAGACCGCGCCCGCGAAATGATTCGCCGCATTTGCTAAGCTGGGGGACTCCTTCCGGAGTTCCCCATGTTCGCCCTCCAATCCGCGCCCGCGGGCACGAAATCCGAACGCTATTCCGAGCTGATCGAGCAGGCGCGCGCGCTGCTCGCGGGCGAGCGCGACCGCACCGCCAATGCGGCCAACCTCGCCGCGCTGATCTTCCACTCGCTCCCCGAGCTCAACTGGGCGGGGTTCTACTTCCTGCGGGGTGACGAGCTGGTGCTGGGGCCCTTCCAGGGGAAGCCCGCGTGCGTTCGCATCGCTGTGGGGCGCGGCGTGTGCGGCACGGCTGCTCGCGACCGGCGGACGATCGTGGTGCCCGACGTGCACGCTTTCCCGGGTCACATCGCGTGCGATTCGGCATCGAATAGCGAGATCGTCGTTCCGATCCCGAGATTGGGTCCCGGCCTGCGCCGGGACGACACCTTGGTTGGCGTGCTCGACCTCGACAGCCCGCTGAAGAACCGCTTCGACGCAGATGATGCACGGGGCCTCGAAGCGTTCGTCGAGATTTTCATCGCATCCTCGGACCTGGAGCCTGACTGATGAGCTACATCGACGAATCCCTCATCGAGGGCGAAACCATCATCCACCGTGCGCGTGTCTCATGGTGGTCGCAGTTCGGGCTGCTGGCGCTGGGCGTCCTCCTGCTGGTGGTCGTGATCGGGTTGTTCTTCATCATCGCCGCGTGGATCGCGGTGCGCTCCACCGAGATCGCCATCACCAACCGGCGGGTGATCGCCAAGTTCGGCTTCATCAAGCGCGATACCGTCGAGATCAACCTGGAGAAGGTCGAGGCCCTGCGCGTCGAGCAGGGTTTCCTCGGCCGCATGCTGAACTACGGCACCATCTTCATCTCCGGCGCGGGCACCTCGGTGGCGCCCATCCGGAACATCGCCGACCCGCTCGTCTTCCGCCGCAAGTTCATGGAGGCGACGAATCGTCCCATGGCCATGCCGCGGCAGTGACCCTTCGCTCCCTCCTCGTCGACTTCAACTCGTACTTCGCTTCCGTCGAGCAGCAGGCCGAGCCGCGGCTGCGCGGCCGGCCCCTCGGCGTGGTGCCGATGCTCGCCGACACCACGGTGTGCATCGCCGCCTCGATCGAGGCCAAGACCTTCGGCGTGAAGACCGGCACCAAGGTCGCCGAGGCGCGCCGCCTTTGCCCGGAGATCGTGTTCGTGGTCGCGCGCCATGAGCTCTACATCGACTACCACCACCGCGCGGTCGCGGTGGTCGACACCTTCGTGCCGGTGCGCGCGGTGCTGTCGATCGACGAGATGGATTGCGAGCTGACGGGGCGATGGCGGGAACCCGAGCGGGCGATGAACATCGCGCGCAAGGTGAAGGAGGGCCTGCGGTCGGAAATCGGAGAATGCCTGCGGACGTCGATCGGAATCGGCCCCAATACGTTCATCGCGAAGACGGCGTCGGACATGGTGAAGCCCGACGGGCTGGTGCTGATCGAGAAGGCGGAGCTGCCCGAGCGCCTCTTCGAGCTGCCGGTGCGGGCGCTGTCGGGCGTCGGCAAGCAGATGGAGAAGCGCCTTCATCGCCATCGGATCTTCACGGTGCAGGACCTGGCGGGCCGCTCCTCGGACGAGCTGCGCGCCGTCTGGGGCGGCATCGGCGGCGAGATCATGTACCAGCGCATCCGCGGCGAAGAGCAGCACGAGCACGCCAACGACACCAGCTCGATCTCGCACTCGAGCGTTCTCGGCCCCGACAACCGCAATCCCGAGCACGCCTACGCGGTGCTGAACCGCCTCACGCAGAAGGCGGCCATGCGGCTTCGCAAGGCGAACTTCTACGCCGGGCGGCTTTCGATCGGCGTGAAGTACCTCGACGGCACGCGCTGGGACACCGACATGAAGCTGGTGGATACCCAGGACACGATGGCCTTCCTGCACGCCCTCGAGCGCCTCTGGTCGAAGCGCCCGAAGGATCGGCGCACCATCCTGCAGGTCGGCATGGTGTATTCCGACTTCGTCTCGGAGGCGAACCACACCGGCTCGCTTTTCGCCTCCGAGGACAAGTCCAAAAACCTCTACTCCACGCTCGACAAGCTGAACGCGCGCTTCGGCAAGCAGGCCGTCTATTTTGCTTCCGCCCATAAGGCTCGGGATCGGGGGGGGCTGCATATCGCGTTCAACCACATCCCCGATCCGAAGACGGACAAGTAGGTTACGAAGGGGGCGGCCGAATGTCGTCCCAGCGGACGCCTCGCAATACGGTCTCGATCGTGGCCAACGCGGCGAGTAGTCGAGCACGGTCTGCCGAGTGAAGCAGCATCAGCATGAACTCGGCGGTATCCCCGGCGCGGGCCTGGAGCCGACCGTAGTTGTCTTGGCCAGCAGGGCTGAGCCGGACGATCTTCCGGCGCCCGTCGTCGGGATCCTTGGATTCCGTGAGGTACCCCAGGGCACGAAACCATCCAAGAATTCGGCACACCAGGCTCGGGTCCATATTCAGCCGATGGGCGATGCTCGCCGCGGTCGTCCCGGCAGGCGACTCGCCGATCTCGCGGAGTACCCCGAAGGTACGAGGCGTGTAGGCCCGGCCCTCTCATCGCATCGCGGAGGGGGCGTATCTGGCGCATATAAAAACGATTGAATTGCCGGAACGCCGCGGCCATCGCCGTGAGATCTTGATTGCGGTCCATACCCCTCGCCAACTCGTTGACAAAGTCAATCAACTCCCCGGGGCAAAGATCGTTGACTTTGTCAACGAGTTCGTGGGAGAAAGTGCCGGGTGCGATGGGTGCGGTCGAGATATCGGCGTACCCTCCACCTTTTCGAAACGTCGAAACCGACATGAAAAACAAAGTGGTCGTCATCACTGGAGCGTCAAAGGGAATCGGGGCGGAGCTTGCGCGGCAACTGGCAACGAAGGGCGCGAGGCTGGTGCTCGCGGCGCGCAATGTCGGGGAGCTGGAAGCCGTGGCGGCGCAGTGTCGCGCCGCGGGCGCGTCGGTGATCACGGTGAAGGCCGACGTGGCGCTCGAGCGCGACTGCCAGGCGATCATGTCGGGCGCGGCACTCGCATTTGGCGGCATCGACGTGCTGGTGAACAATGCCGGCGCCTCCATGTGGGCGCGCTTCGAGGACATCGAGGACCTGTCGATCCTCGAGCGGATCATGCAGGTCAACTACATGGGCGCGGTGTACTGCACCAAGCATGCCCTGCCTTACGTGCGCGCCGCGCGCGGTGTCTTGGTCGGAGTCTCCAGCCTGGCGGGCCGCACGGGCGTGCCGACGCGCACCGGCTACAGCGCCTCCAAGCACGCGATGACCGGCTTCTTCGACTCACTGCGCATCGAGCTTGCGGACGCGGGCGTGGCGGTCACCATGATCTATCCGGGGTTCGTCGCCACCGGCATTCGCGAGAACGCGTCCGGTCCCGACGGCAAGCCGATCCAGGTCAGTCCGGTGAAGGAAAGCGAAGTCATGGGCGTCGAGGAATGCGCGCGCATCATCGTCGCGGCCATCGCGGCGCGCAAGCGGGAAGTGGTCATGACCGCTCGCGGTAAAATAGGCCTCTGGCTCAAGCTCCTCGCCCCGTCCCTGGTGGACCGCATCGCGAGGCGCGCCATAGAGCGGGGACGCTAGCAGTGGAACTGTCGGTCTGGATCACCTATCTCATCGCGACTCTCATCCTGTCGGTCACGCCGGGGCCGGGCGTCTTTTCGAGCATCTCCTCGGGGCTGCACCATGGCTTTCGCCTCGGCGTGTGGAACGGCGTCGGCATGCAGGGGGCCAACGTCCTGCTGGTCGCGGTGGTCTCCCTGGGGCTCGGTGCGTTGCTGCTCGCCTCCGAAACGCTGTTCGCGACGGTGAAATGGCTCGGGGTGGCGTACCTCATCTACCTCGGCGTCGTCACCTGGCGCGCGCCGGCGAAGGGATTCGAGGAGGGCCGTGACGACGGGGAGACCACCGCGCGCGGGGTCTTCATGCGCGGGTTCTGGGTCAATGCCACGAACCCCAAGGGCATCATCTTCTTCGCCGCGATCCTCCCGCAGTTCATCGACGTCGCAAGGCCGCAGGCGCTGCAGTACACGATCCTCGCGGCCACCACTTTCGCGGTGGACCTCGTGGTGATGATGGGATACACGGCGCTGGCCGCGAAAGTATTGCGCGTGATGCGCGATCCGGCGCGGCTGCGCTGGGTGAACCGCGGCCTCGGCGGCGCATTCATCGCGGCGGGGCTTGCGCTGGCAAGTTTTCGGCGCGCAGCGAGCATGGCCTGAGGGCCGGACTCGAAGAAATTCGTCTTACACATGCGTTTTTCAAGGAGAACATGAACATGACCATCAAAGTTGGCGACAAGCTTCCCGAAGGAACCGTGCAGGAATTCATCGAGGTCGAGGGCAACGGCTGCTCCATCGGCCCCAATACTTTCAAGGTCGAGGACCAGGTGAAGGGCAAGAAGATCGCGATCTTCGGCCTGCCGGGCGCGTTCACCCCGACCTGCTCGGCCAAGCACGTGCCGAGCTACTTGAACAACCTCGACAAGCTGAAGGCCAAGGGCGTCGACGAGGTGTGGTGCTTTTCCGTCAACGACCCGTTCGTGATGGGCGCCTGGTCGCGCGACCAGAAGGCCGCGGGCAAGATCCGCTTCATGGGCGACGGCAGCGCCGATTACACCAAGAAGCTCGGCCTGGGCCTCGACCTCAACGCGAAGGGGATGGGAATGCGCTGCCAGCGCTTCTCGATGCTGGTCGACAACGGCGTGGTGAAGTCTCTCAACGTCGAGGCGCCGGGCAAGTTCGAAGTCTCCGGCGGCGACACGATGCTGCAGCAGGCCTGAGTTTTCCCTCTCCCCTGGGAGAGGGCCGGGTGAGGGTATTCAGCGTCCTCCCATCACCAGCACCAGGAACAGCACGAAGAGGATCGCGGCCACCAGCGCCGCGATCTTCCACCACGACTTCGGGCTCTGGCCCGACACTTCGCCGGTCTGCGCGTTGATGAGGAAGCGGTAGACCTTGTCGCGGTAGCGGTAGGCCGATATCCATACGGGCAGCAGGACGTGCTTGAACTTGACCTCGCTGTAGCGCGTGGAAACCGAATGGATGCGCTGCTGGTCGCCGCCGATGTCGCCACGGACGTGCTCGGCGACGTTCGCGTCGATCGCGCCCTTCGCGATCGGATAGCCTTCCTTCAGCCCCACCTGGTACGCCTCGGCCTGGAAGCCGCTCACGAACTCGGGCTGGTACGGGACCAGTGCCTTCAGGTTCCAACGCGCGGCCGCGCCCAGGATTTCCTCGGGCAGTGTCCTGGACGCCGTCACCAGGATGTCGTCATGGAAGCGTTGCACATGGCCCGACGCCGGGGACCAGCGTGTTTCCTTCCGCTGTCGCGTCGCGGTGACCGATTCCCCCCGCGAATTCGTGGTCTGGTAGCTCTCGTTCACGTAGTAGTCGTCGCCGCGCTCGCCTTGGTAGTCGCTCGACGTCTGGCAGTCGTAGGTCCAGAAGGGCAGGTACATGCCCGCCAGGCCCGCGTCGCTCTGCGCGTAGCGCTTGAGGTCGCCAGGCGCAAGCCACTGCTTGCGAATCCAGCGGCGGAATGCGTCCCGGGCGTGGGACCGGTCGAGCTGGAACGGCAGGATCGACCGGGGCTTGATGCGGCGGTTGGCATAGCCTTTCGAGACGATCGCCGCGCTGCAGAACGCGCACTGGGAGGCGAAGAGGCTGGCGCCCAGCTTTTGCTCGGCGCCGCATTTCTCGCACTTGACGTGCTCCTCCTCGACGGTCTCCTGCTGGCCTTCGAGCGCCTTGAGGAACGTCGCGAAGTCGAGCTCCTCGACCCGCTCGTCGTTCTCGCCGATCGCGTTCTCGGTCCCGCAGAACTCGCAGCGCAATGCACGCGTGCCGGGCGAGAACGAGAGCTTCGCCCCGCACCCTGCGCACGGGAAAGCCTTGATGAAGGCGGTGGTGTCTATTGCGGTAGCGGCGGGGGAACGCTCGCGAAGAGGCTCGCCAGCTCGGGCAGCTCGCCCGCCTTGGCCCACTGCGCCATCCCGTTTTTCCAGACCAGCGTATTGCGCGTGATCTGGCCCGAGGTGACCTGCTGCTGCAGCGCGCCCACGTCGAAGGGGCCGGTCTGGCTCTGCCCCACGGCAACGTGGAACATGCCGGTGCCCGGCAACGGGGGCGGCGCGGCCGATGCACCCGCCGCGCCCGCCATGCTATTGACCATCTGCGCGCCCATCGCCATGCCGGCGCCGAGCCCAACGCCCACGCCCGCGGCGCCGCCGGGATTGTTGGCGGCATCGCGAATCGACGAGGCGGTCTCGTACTGGGTATACGCCTGCAAATTGCCGACCGCGGCGATGGCGCCGCGCTTGTCGATCGCCTTCTCGACCTCATCGGGCAGGCCGATGTCCTGGACCTGCACCTCGACCAGCTCCAGGCCGAGTGCCTCGAAGTCGGGCTGCAGCTTGTCGCGCAGACGCCCGCCCATCTCGACCACCTTGGCTTCCATCTCGATCACCGGAATGCCGAGCTCGGGCATCAGCTCCTTGATGCGCGTGCCGATCTTGCCGCGCAGGTTCTCCTTGATCTCGGCGGTGGAGAAGCGATTGTCGGTTCCGACCAGGTCGCGCACGAAGACGCCGGGATCCTTCACGCGGATCGCGTAGATGCCGAAGGCCGTGGCGCGCACCATGCCGAAATCCTTGTCGCGCATCATCGCGGGGCCCGGCGTGCCCCACTTGAGGTCGGTGAACTTGCGCGTCGAGACGAAATACACCTCGGCCTTGAAGGGGCTGTTGAAGCCGAACTTCCAGCCGCGCAAGGTGGCGAGGATCGGCAGGT
>JANNKG010000020.1:0-9002 GCA_031396185.1 Burkholderiales bacterium
CCATGGACACGCGCCAACATCCCACCGGCACCCATCCGGCCTTGCAGACCGCGATGCCCGACGACCCGCTCTGGTACATGGACGCCATCGTCTACCAGGTGCACGTGAAGGCGTTCTTCGATTCCAACGACGACGGCATCGGCGACTTCAGGGGCCTCACCGAGAAGCTCGACTACATCCGCGACCTGGGCGTGAACACCGTCTGGGTGATGCCGTTCTATCCCAGCCCGCTGCTCGACGACGGCTACGACGTCGCCGACTACGAGGACGTGCACCCGCCCTACGGCACGCGCGAGGATTTCAAGCGCTTCGTGCGCGAGGCGCACGAGCGCGGGCTGCGCGTCGTGACCGAGCTCAGCATCAACCACACCTCGGATCAGCACCCGTGGTTCCAGGCCGCGCGGCGCGCCCCCCGCGGCTCGCTGAAGCGCGACTACTACGTGTGGAGCGACGATCCCAACAAGTACGCCGGCACGCGCGTCATCTTCACCGACACCGAGTCGTCCAACTGGGCGTGGGACCCGGTGGCGCAGCAGCACTACTGGCACCGCTTCTTCAGCCACCAGCCCGACTTGAACTTCGACAACCCGCACGTGCTGCGCGCGGTGCTGCGCACCATGCACTTCTGGCTCGACATGGGCGTGGACGGGTTCCGCCTCGACGCGATTCCCTACCTGGTCGAGCGCGAGGGCACCAGCAACGAGAACAATCCCGAGACCCACGCGGTGATCAGGGAGATCCGCGCGGACCTTGACCGAAACTACAAGGGCAAGCTGCTGCTGGCGGAAGCGAACATGTGGCCGGAGGACGTGCGCCAGTACTTCGGCGACGGCGACGAATGCCACATGGCATACCACTTCCCGATGATGCCGCGGCTCTACATGTCGATCGCTATGGAGGACCGCTATCCGCTGGTCGAGATCCTGTCGCAGACGCCGCCGATTCCCGCCAACTGCCAATGGGCGATCTTCCTGCGCAATCACGACGAGCTCACCCTCGAGATGGTCACCGATCGCGAGCGCGACTACATGTACCGGATGTTCGCCTCCGACGCGCGCATGCGGGTGAACGTGGGCATCCGCCGGCGCCTCGCACCGCTGATGGAGAATAGCCGCCCGAAGATCGAGCTGATCACGTTCCTGCTGATGACGATGCCGGGCGCCCCGATCCTCTACTACGGCGACGAGATCGGCATGGGCGACAACATCTACCTCGGCGACCGCAACGGCGTGCGCACACCCATGCAGTGGAGCCCGGACCGCAATGCCGGCTTCTCGCGCGCCGACCCGCAGCGCCTCTACCTGCCGCCGGTGATGGATGCGGTCTACGGCTACGAGTCGGTGAATGTCGAAGCGCAACTGCGCAGCACCTCGTCGCCGCTGCACTTCACGCGCCGCCTGATCGCCACCCGCCGGCGCTACCGCGCCTTTGGCCGCGGCACGATCACCTTCCTGCAGCCCGGCAACCGCAAGGTGCTCGCCTACCTGCGCGAGTTCGAGGACGAGGCGATCCTCTGCGTCGCCAACCTCTCGCGGGTGCCCCAGGCCGCCGAGCTCGACCTCGCACGCTTCGAGAAGCGCGTGCCGGTGGAGCTTCTCGGCCAGGAGTCATTCCCGCCGATCGGCAAACTGCCGTACCTGGTGACGCTGAACGGCCACGGGTTCATCTCCTTCCGGCTCGCGACCGACGCGAAGCCCCCGGGCTGGCACCAGGGGCGCCTCACTCCGCCCTTGCCGGTGCTGGTTCTCACCAGCGGCTGGCAAGAAGCGCTCGCCCGCGGGGGAAGCCCGCCCAACCTCGCCCGGCTGTTCGTGAACGCCTCGACCGAGCGCCTGCGCGACGAGGTCCTCCTGCCCTACCTTCGCGGCCGGCGCTGGTTCGCCGCGAAGAATGAGGCGGTCCGCGATGCCCGCATGACGCTCCTTGCACCGTGGAAAGCGGCTTCGGCCACGTGGCACATCTCGTTCGTCGAGGTGACGCTGGAGTCGGGGGAGGTACAGCGCTACTTCCTGCCGCTTGCGCTCGATTGGGAGTCGCGCACCAACGATCCGTTCGAGCGTTTCGGCGCCTTCGCACTCGCCAAGGTGCGCCATCGTGACCGGGTGGGCATCGTTTACGCGGCGTTCGCCAATCCGGATTTCCCGCGCGACCTGGCGCGCGCGATGGCGGAGAATCGCGCCGTGGACCTGGGAATCGGCCAGCTGCGCTTCTCCTCGACCGCGATCCTCGCCCCGCTCATGGGGGCGCTCGCCGAAGACGTGCACACCCCGGCGCTCGAGCAGAGCAATACCGCCGTGTTCTTCGGCAGCAGTCTGTTCCTGAAGGGCTATCGGCGGCTGCGCGAAGGCGAGAACCCCGAGCTCGCGATGGGCCGCTTCCTGACCGAAGGCGCGCACTCACCGAACATCGCGCCACTGGCGGGCGCGGTGGAATTCCTCGAGGCCGGCGCGACCGAGCCCGCGACGCTGGCGGTGCTGCAGAAGTTCGTCGAGAACCAAGGCGATCTCTGGACCCTCACCTGCGAGCACCTCGGGCGCATGGCCTCGACGGCCCCGGCATCGCAACCCGCTGCCGAGCCGTCGGCCGAGACCATCGCAAAGGATTTCCACATCGGTCGCATGGCGCTCCTCGGCCGCCGCGTGGCCGAGATGCATCGCGCACTTTGCAACGTGACCGGCGACCCCGCGTTCGATCCGGAGCCCTTGACCGCCAACGACCTCGAGACATGGAAAGCCGGCGTGGACGCCGAGATCCGCAAGACCTTCGCCGCGGTGGAGGGCGCCCTGCCCACCATGACCGAGGCGGCTCGGCTGACGCTCACCCCGTTGCTCGCCGGGCGCGAACGGCTGCGCGAGCGCGTGCGCGGCGTAAAGGCGCCGCTCGACGGGATGGTGAAGACGCGCTTTCACGGCGACCTGCACCTGGGCCAGGTCCTCATCGCCCAGGACGACTTCATCATCGTCGACTTCGAGGGCGAGCCCGGGCGCGCGCTTGAGGAGCGGCGCGCCAAGTCGAGCGCGCTGCGCGACGTGGCCGGCATGCTGCGCTCCTTCAGCTACGCGGCGCACGCCGCGGCGCTGCGCCGCGAGCCAGGCTCGGGCGACGGGCTCGCAGCGCTCGTCGCGTGGGAGCGCGACGCGCGGCACCACTTCCTCGAAGGCTACGGCCGCGCAGCTGCGGGGCTCCAATCGGTGCCCGCCGACGCCGGCGCGTTTCGCGAGCTGCTGGAACTCTTCCTGATCGAAAAAGCCCTGTACGAGCTTCGTTACGAAATCGCCAACCGGCCCGACTGGATCGAGATCCCGTTGCGCGGCCTCCTGGAGCTGACAACAACATGACAAAAGCTGCCCCGCACCACGCACTCGAAATCTGGCCTGGGGCGCCGTATCCCCTCGGCGCCACACTCGACGACGAGGGCGTCAACTTCGCGATCTACTCGCGCCACGCCGAGAGCGTCGAGCTCTGCCTCTTCGACGCGCATGGCAAGCACGAAGTGCAGCGCATAACGCTGCGCGAACGCACCGACTTCGTCTGGCACGGCTACGTCCCGGGCCTGAAGGCGGGCGCGCTTTACGGCTACCGCGTGCATGGGCCCTACGCGCCCGACCAGGGCCACCGCTTCAATGCGCACAAGCTGCTGGTCGACCCCTACGCCAAGGCGATCGTGGGCGACATCAAGTGGAGCGACGCGCATTTCGGCTACACCATCGGCCACAAGAAGGAGGACCTGTCGCACGATCGGCGCGACAGCGCGTCCGCCATGCCCCGCTGCCAGGTGGTCGACGACACCTTCGACTGGGAAGGCGACTTCCATCCGATTCGCAGCCCCAACGAGCGCGTCATCTACGAGATGCACGTGGGCGGCTACACCCGGCTGCACCCCGACGTCTCGCCGCAGCACCAGGGAAAGTTCTGCGGCTTGTGCACGCCCCAGGTGATCGACCACCTCAAGTCGCTGGGCGTCACCACGCTCGAGCTGCTTCCCGTCCATGCGATCGTCGATGACCGGGCGCTGGCCGCGCGCGGCCTGAAGAACTACTGGGGCTACAACACGCTCGGCTTCTTCGCCCCCGACGCGCGCTTCGGAGTCCACGACCCGGTGCGCGAGTTCAAGGATATGGTGAAGAAGTTTCACGAGAACAACCTCGAGGTCGTCCTCGACGTGGTCTACAACCACACCGGGGAAGGCAACGAGCGCGGGCCGACTCTGTCCTTCCGGGGTATCGACAACTACTCCTACTACTGGCTCGCGGACGACAAGCGCCAAACCAGCGATTTCACCGGCTGCGGCAATTCGCTGGACCTGCGCAACCCGCGCGTGCTGCAGCTGGTGGTCGACTCGCTGCGCTACTGGGTCACCGAAATGCACGTCGACGGCTTCCGCTTCGACCTCGCCTCGACGCTCGGGCGCCACCGCCCCGGCTTCGACGTCGTGGCGCCCTTCTTCGCGGTGCTGCGCCAGGACCCGGTGCTCTCGCCGCGGCTGCTGATTGCCGAGCCCTGGGACCTGGGCGACGGCGGCTACCAGGTGGGCCGGTTCCCGCCGGGCTGGGCGGAGTGGAACGACCAGTACCGCGACACCATGCGCGCCTACTGGAAAGGCGACGGCGGTCTGATCGGCGACTTCGCGCGGCGCCTGACCGGCTCCCACGACCTCTTCGGCCAGAACGACCGCGGGCCCTGCGCGAGCGTGAACTTCATCACCGCCCACGATGGTTTCACGTTGAACGACCTGGTCTCGTACAACGAAAAACGCAACGAAGCCAACGGCGAGGAGAGCCGCGACGGCACCGACAAGAACGTCTCGTGGAACTACGGCGCCGAAGGGCCCACCGACGACCCGGAGATCAACCGGCTTCGCGAGCGGCAGAAGCGCAATTTCCTGGCGACGCTGCTGCTGTCGCAGGGCGTGCCGATGATCACCGCCGGCGACGAGGTGGGCCGCACCCAGCAGGGCAATAACAACGCCTATTGCCAGGACAACGAGATCAACTGGCACGACTGGTACTGGGACGATCCGCGCTGGCGGCTGCTCGACTTCACCAAAAAGATGATTCGCCTGCGCAAGGAGCACCCGATCTTCCGCCGGCGCGACTTCTTCAAGGGCGTTGCGGTTGGCGACCAGGGGCGCAAGGACGTGGCGTGGCTCAAACCCGACGGCACCGAGATGACCACCGAGGAGTGGGAGAAAGAGTTTGCGCGCTCGCTCGGCATGTGGCTCAACGGGGAGTGGCTGCCGGAGACCGACGAGCGCGGCCGCCAGCTCCAGGACTCGAGCTATCTGGTGCTCTTCAACGCTCACCACGACCCCGTGGAATTCAAGTTGCCCGACCGCTTCTCGTGGCGCACCGAGGTGGACACCGCATTCGACACCGGCGAGCCACCGCCCGATGCGCCGGCCCCCGAGGGACAGTATTCGGTGCAGGGGCGATCGCTGGTGGTGCTGCGCCAGCTCGACGCGAAGGACCCATGAGGCACCGGCACGAGATGCCTTTCGGCGCGCAGTACGCCGAGGAGGCGACGCGCTTCCGGCTCTGGGCGCCGGCGTGCGAAAGCGTGCGCCTCGAGCTGGGGACGCAGACGCCGCGATCGATCGCGATGGAGCGTGGCGCGGGCGGCTGGCACGAGGCGCGGGTCGCGAGCGTACGGCCGGGCGACGCCTATGCATTCCGGTTCAAGGACGTCGGCCCCGTGCCGGATCCCGCCTCGCGAAGCAATCCCCTCGACGTGAACCGCCCAAGCGCCGTGGTCAATCCGCTCGCCTACGAATGGCAGGACGATTCCTGGAGCGGGCGCCCGTGGCATGAAGCGGTCATCTACGAATTGCACGTAGGCACCTTCACGCAGGCGGGCACCTACCTCGCCGCGATCGAAAAGCTCGATCACCTGGTGCGGCTCGGCGTGACCGCCATCGAACTGATGCCGCTCGCCGATTTCGCCGGGCGCCGGAACTGGGGCTACGACGGCGTGCTGCCGTTCGCGCCCGATTCGGCGTACGGCATGCCAGAGGACCTGAAGCGCCTGGTCGACGCGGCACACGGCCGCGGCCTGATGGTCCTGCTCGACGTGGTCTACAACCACTTCGGGCCCGACGGTAATTACCTTTCGCTCTATGCGCCGCAGTTCTTCAACGCGGCGCACCAGACGCCGTGGGGTGCGGCGGTCAATTTCGATGGCACCGATTCTCGCACCGTCCGCGATTTCTTCGTGCACAACGCGCTCTACTGGATCGAGGAGATGCGCTTCGACGGGCTGCGCATGGACGCGATCCACGCGATCGCCGACGACTCGCCGAAGCACATCGTGACCGAGATCGCCGAGGCGGTCGCGTCGGGACCGGGGCGCGCTCGGCGGGTGCACCTGGTGCTGGAGAACGATCGTAACCAGGCGAGCCTGCTGGAACGCGACTCGGACTGCGCGATGGCGCAGTGGAACGACGACGCGCACCACGCGTTCCACGTGCTGGTGACGGGCGAGCGCGACGGCTACTACCGCGACTACGCCGATCGCCCCGCGTGGCACCTCGGCCGCACCCTCGCCGAAGGCTTCGCATACCAGGGAGAGCCTTCGACGCATCGCGCCGGGCAGGCGCGCGGCGAGCCGTCGGCGCACCTGACCCTCGATACGTTCGTGCCGTTCCTGCAGAACCACGACCAGGTCGGCAACCGCGCCCTCGGGGAGCGCCTCACGCTCCTCGCTCGGCCGGAGGCGCTGCGCCTCGCCACGGCGGTGCTGCTACTCGCCCCCTCGGTGCCGCTCATCTTCATGGGCGAGGAGTTCGGTGCGCGCAGCCCGTTCCTGTACTTCTGCGATTTCCAGGGGGAGCTCGCGAAAGCCGTGCGCGACGGACGGCGCCGCGAGTTCGCCTCCTTCGACCGTTTCGGAGGCGACAGCGCGGAGGCGATCCCCGATCCGAACGCCGAGGAAACCTTCCTCGCCTCGAAGCTGCCTTGGGACGATGCCGGTCACGGCGAACACGCGCAATGGCTTGAACACTATCGTGGCCTGCTGCGGCTGCGGGCGCGCGAAATCGTGCCGCGCCTGGCGCTGGGCGCGCGTGGCGCCTTCGAGACGATCGGCGCCACCGGCGTGAAGGTGGGCTGGACGCTCGGCGACGGCTCGCGACTGCACCTGCGCGCCAACTTCAGCGAGGAGTCCGCCGCATTCGAGGCGGCGCCGGGCGAGCGCCTGCACCACGAGGGGCCCGCGCCGCAAGGCGCGACGCTCGCCGCGTGGGGCGGCGCCTGGACGCTGGAGCGCGCGGGGTGAACGGACAGCTCGAGCGCCTGGCGCAGCTCTACGGCATCGAGCCCGGATACCACGACGTCTGGGGCAAGTGGCAGGCGACGCCCGACGACACGCTGCGCGCGCTGCTCGCGACACTCGGTGTCGACGCACACGATCCGCAGTCGGTCGATGAAACGCTCGCCGACGACGAGCGCGAACGGTGGAGCCGCGTGGTGCCGGCGATCACGGTGTTGCGCACGCGCGAGCTGGCTGCCGGCATGCGCATCCAGCTGCAGCACGCCACGCTCGCGCGGACCCTTGCCTGGCGCATCGCGTCCGAGAGCGGCGAGGTCCGCGAGGAGGCGTTCGGCGCGGTGCGCCTGAGCGTGCTCGAGGAGTACGAGGGCGCGCACCTGCAGGTGTGCGCCCTCGCGCTGCCCTTGCCCGTGGACCTGTCCGAGGGATATCACCGCGTGACATTGATCGAGGGCGACACCATTCTGGGCTCGGGCCTGGTCGCGGTGGTGCCGGAGCGCTGCTACCTGCCGCCCGCGCTCGCCAACGGCGGTCGGATCTGGGGCACCGCGGTGCAGCTCTACGCGGTGCGAAGCGCACGCAACTGCGGCATCGGAAACTTCGGCGATCTGCGCGCGTGCGCCGAGGTGTGGGGCGCGCGCGGCGCGGGCATCGTGGGGACCAACCCGCTGCACGCGCTGTCAATGCGCAACCCCGGCAACGCAAGTCCCTACAGTCCCTCCAGCCGGCTCTTCTTCAATCCGCTCTACATCGACGTGGAAGCGGTGCCCGACTTTGCCGACCTGGTGCAGGCCGACCGCGGATTGGCGGCGCGCTGGCGCAAGGATTGCGAGCTCCTTCGAAACAGCGCCCAAGTCGAGTACGTCGGCGTGGCGCAGCGCCTGCGCGCGATGTTCGATGCCCTCTACGAGAACTTCCGCGCGCGCCACCTCGCATCGGTCACGCCCCGCGCGCGGGCGTTCGCGCAGTTCCGCGAATCGCGTGGCGGGCAGCTGCGGCGCCACGCCCTGCACGAGGCGCTTGCCGAGTTCCACGGCAAGCCGTGGCGCGACTGGCCGGAGGATTTCCGCGACCCCGGCGGTGACGGCGTGCGGCGCTTCGCCGAGGACCACCCCGAGAAGGTCGGCCTGCACGAATACCTGCAGTGGATCGCGGACCTGCAGCTCGGCGCCGTGCAGGCGCGGACCCGCGAGCTCGGCATGGCGGTGGGCCTCTACGTGGACCTCGCAATCTCGGTCGCCCCCGACGGGTCGGAAGCGTGGGCCAACCAGCGCCTCTACGCGCTCGGCGCGCACGTCGGCGCCCCTCCCGACGAGTTCAACCGCACCGGCCAGGACTGGGGCCTTCCACCGCTGTCGCCGCGACGGCTGCGGGAGGCCGCCTACGCGCCTTTGATCGCCACGCTGCGCGCGAACATGGCGCGCGCAGGAGCGCTGCGCATCGACCACGTGATGGGCCTTTCGCGACTCTGGTGGGTGCCGGCGGGCATGGCGCCCGGCAAGGGCGCATACGTGCGATATCCGCTCGACGACCTGCTCGGCATCGTCGCCCTCGAGAGCCACCGCAACCGCTGCCTGGTGATCGGGGAGGACTTGGGGACCGTTTCCGACGCGCTGCGCAAGCGCCTCGCCGAGGCCGAGGTGCTCTCGTACCGGCTGCTCCTCTTCGAGCGCGACGGGCCCCGCTTCAAGGCCCCCGCGGAGTACCCGCCGCGTGCGCTGGTCGCGTGGTCCACGCAC